>NZ_JAELTR010000056.1:0-25207 GCF_016428945.1 Chromobacterium sp. ASV23 | reverse complement strand
GGCTGGCCACGCAATGCTCCAGCCGCTGCTGGCAGCCGGCGTCCGCCTCGAATTCGACGCCGCGCACGCGGCATTCGCCCGGCGCCAGCGCCGGATCGGCGGACAATTTCCAGCGCGCGGCCCGCTCCGGCGCCAGTTCGCGAATGCGCTGGCACTCCTCCGGATTAAGCAGCACCTCCACCTCGCCCTGCGCATGCGCGCCCTGCGGCAAGGCGGCCAGCGTCTCTTCCACCAGGTCCAGAATCTGCACGGGTTTCAGCGCCAGTTCGCAACGAATCACCTGGCGCGCCACCTTGGCCACCAGATCGACGACTTCGTCGCGTTGCGCGGCCTGGTAATCGCGGCACAGCTTGCGCAATTGTTCGATGGCGGCCTCCAGCGGCGCCGCCAGTTGATTCAAGCCGGCCAGGGTTTCGGCGCGCGCGGCGGCGGCGCCTTCGGCGCGGCCCTGCTCCAGCCCAGCCTGGTAGCCCGCATCGCGGCCGGCCGCCTCGCCGCTGTCGTAGCCTTCGCGGTAGCCGGCATCCATGCCCTGGCGGAAGCCGTCGGCGGCGGAGGCCTGCACCTCGGCCGCGGCGGCCGGCGCCAGCGGCGCGCCCTCGATCAGCGGCGGAAAGCGGAACGATCTCCAGGCCTTCACTCGACCACTTCCTCAGGGAACAGCTGCAGATCGATCTCGCCTGCATCGGCCAGCTGCCGCACCTGGGCCATGATTTCGCGGCGCGCTTCCTCGACGCGGCTCTTGGGCACCGGGCCGGAGCGGCGCATCGTCGCTTCGAAGTTCTGCGCCTGGCGGCGCGGCATGGTCTGGATGATGGCGTCGCGCACGGCAGGCTCGGCGCCTTTCAGCGCGATGGCCCACTGCTCCAGCGCAATGTCCTCGCAGATGCGCATCAGCACCTCTTCGGTCTGGCGCGACAGGATGAAGAAGTCGTACATCCGCACCTCGATCTCGTCGACGATGTCCGGATCATGCGCGCGCAGCAGTTCCATCATCCGGCTGCGGTCGCCCGGCAGGCGGTTGATGATGTCGGCGGTCTGCTGCATGCCCTCCACCGCCGTGCTCTGGGTGTGCAGGCTTTCCAGGCAGCGATCCACCAGCTCTTCCAGCTCGTGCAGCAGTTCGCGGTCCACATCCTTCAACCTGGCCACATTGACCAGCACGCTGTCGCGGCTGGCGGCAGGCAAGGCGTCCACCACCTGGCCGGCCAAGGCCGGCGGCAGGAAAGCCAGGAACACCGCCTGCATCCGCACGTGCTCGACGGCGATGCGGTCGGCCAGCCATTGCGGCGACACCCATTGCAGCCGGGCCATCTTGGGGCGGATGGCATCGCCATAGATGGTGTCCAGCACGCTGCCGGCGATGTCGCCGCCCAGCGCCAGCTCCAGCGAGCGCTTGAGGAAGCTGCGGCTGGCGCCGTGCACGCCGCTCTGCTCGCGGTATTCATCAAAGAAGCGCTGCATGGTGGTTTTCACCGCGTCCACCTTGATGCCGCTCATGCCGGACATGGCTTGCGTCACTTGCAGCAGTTCCTCCCGGCTGAGGCAGCGCAGCACGGCCGCGGCCGGCTCTTCGCCCATGCAAAGCAGCAGCACGGCGGCTTGCTCGATGGCGCTCATCTGGCCATGGCCGGCAGGTGGTTGCGGGGGAACGTAAGCCGGAGACTCCGGCGGCGGATTATTGTTTGCGTCCATTGTTCTGCACCCATTGCTTGACCACTTCCGCGACGCGCTCCGGCTCCTTGGCCGCCAGCCCCTTCAGGTGCTCCACCATCACGTCCACCGGCGAACCAGCCGGCGGCAGATCGTAATTTTCCAAGAGCGGCACCACCGCGCTGTCGCCCGGAGCGGCCGCCAGCGCGGCCTGGCGCTGGGTCGCGGCCTCGCGCAGCGGACGGTTGTCCAGCAGCGGATCTTCCGGCGTCACGTCGAGTTCGTCCGGCGCGTAGTCGCGCAGTTTGTGTTCGGCCAGTTGGCGGGCGATCTTCAGCAACGGCCGCGCCAGCAGCAAATAGGCCAGCAGCAGCGCTACGGCGTAGGCCGTCCAGCGCGCGCCTTCATACCAGGTTTCCGGCTGCTGCCAGATCGGCTCCTCCTGCGGCGCGGCGGCGAAGTGAAGCGTGGACACCGCCAGCACATCGCCGCGCTCGGCGTTGATGCCCAAGCCGTTGCGCAGCAGCTTGTCGATATTGGCCAGGTCGGCCGGCTGCCAGCCCTTGCGGCCCGGCGCCGCGGCCTGGTTCAGCACCACGGCCACGCTGAGGCGGCGCAGGGTACCGCGCGCTTTCTTGATATTGGTGATGTTGCGGTCGTAGGCGTACTGGCGGGTGACGGCGTTCTTGCTGTTGCCGGCTTTCTCGCCGGCCGCGCCAGACGAATCGGTGTTGACCGGACGATTGCTCAGGGAGCCGGGCACGCCCAGCGCGGCGCGCTCGGTGCTGGTTTCCTCGCGCGAAGCCTCATTGGTGACCTTGGGCGCTTCGCCGTATTTTTCGCGGGTTTCCTCGACGCGGTCGTTGTCCACGTCGGCCGTCACGCTGACCTTGAAATTGTCGGCGCCCAAGGCCGGCGTCAACAGGTCGCGCACATTCTGCAAGGCCTCCTGGCGGAAGCGCTTGGCCGCCTCGTTGTCCGTCGCCGACAGATTGCCATCGCTGAGATCGATGCGCCCGGACAGCAGCGCGCCGGCCTGATCCACCAGCGTCACCTGCGACGGCTCCAGCGTGGATACGCTGCCCGCCACCAGTTTGACCACCGCGGCGATCTGCTCATTCGACAACTGCTGGCCCGGTTTCAGCGTCACCACCACCGAGGCGGAGCCCTTCTCGCTGCCGGCGGTGACGAAGGAGGTGCTGCGCGGCAGCGACAAATGCACGCGCGCGGCGCGCACCGGGTCCAAAGCCATGATGCTCTGCGCCAGCTCGCCTTCCAAGCCGCGGCGGAAGCGCACGTCCTGCACGAACTGGCTGACGCCCAGCGGATCGTTCTTGTCCAGCAGCTCCAGCCCGGCGGGCAACTGCGCCACCACCCCCTTGGCCGCCAGCTGCATGCGCGCGCGGGCCAGATCGGCATCCGGCACCAGCACCTGGCCGGTTTGCGGATGGATGCGGTACGGAATCTTGTCGGCATCGAGCGCCGCCATCATGTCGGCGCTGTTGACTTTCTCCTGGGCGCCGAACACCGGCTTGTAGCTGGCATCGTCGCGCCACAGCCACAAGGTGGCCGCCACGCTGACGCCTATGGCCAAGAGCACGATGGGCAGCAGCGTGCGCCAGGCGTTGTCCGGCAGCAGACGGCGGCCGGCCATTCTTTGTTGTACCGCGGCAAAGCCGCTGCGCAGTTGTTTGACCACTTGCCCGCCCCTTACAGCTGCATCTTGATCAGCTCGTCCACCGCGCCGACCACTTTGTTACGCACCTGCATCAGCATGGAGAAGGACAGGCTGGCTTCCTGGCTCATCAGCATGGCGCCGACCAGATCGTCGCTCTGGCCGCTATCCACCTCGGTCATCTTTTCCGACGCCAGACGGTTCTGCTGATCGACGTCGCGCACGGCCGCCACCATTGCCTGGCCGAAGCTATGCGCGGCCGGCGTCTCGTCCTGCGCCGGCCGCGGCGCCGCGACGGCGCCTTGGCCAAGCGCGTTCATCTCGCCCAGCAGCTGGTTGCGGTCGGCATGAATCATCAAACCGAGATTGGCGGCCATATCCCATCCTTAGAGTTCAAATCGTTTGAAGCCCGCGCCGTTTATTGACTGCGCTAACAAGTCTTGATGCAGGCTGCCGGATTTTAAACTCAATGATTTATTTAAATGCCGGTACTTTTCACAACGCCAAGCGTGAATTTTCCCCCTTTACCGCAAGCGGCCAACCAGTAAGATGCACACTCCCAGCAATAGACGGGGGTTGTCCGCAGCCTCCCCACAAACGACACACCGTCATGCCCAAAGCCAAAATCGTTGCGCCGGAGGACGGCGCCCGCCTGCAGGCCTTGGATCTGCGCACCCTGGGCCGGCCGACCCACCTGCTGCCGTTGTTCGCCCGCGCGCTGCGGCAGGATCTGGGCGACTTCTTCGAGCCCGAGCTGAACCGGCGCTATCACGCCGGCTTCCGCCTGTCTGCGCTCAACCAGCATTTGCCGGCCGCCGACGAGCTGCGCTGGCAGTGGCACGCGCTGGACGACTGGCAGCTGGGCAGCCATTTCGACCGCGGCCTGCTGCTGGGCATCCTCGATTACCGCTTTGGCGCCGACGGCGCCGCGGCCAAAGACGAGCTGCCGGCGGAGACGGAAACCGAGCGCAGGCTGGCGAGAACCTTGGCCGAGCGGCTGCTGCCGCGGCTGGCTGGCGTTATCCACCGCCTGGCTGGCCGCGACGCGCCAGACATCACCCTCCGCCCGCAAGGCTTCGCGCCGCAGCCGGCCTGGCAACTGGAGCTGGACGTCGCAGACGGCGACCGGCCGCTGGGCGCGCTGCGCCTGCGCCTGGACCATGTAGCCTTCGACGCGCTGCTGCAAAGCCTGTCCGGCCAGCGGCCACGCCTGCCCGGCCCTGCCGAACGCGCCCGCTTCGACGAGACGCTGCAGCTGCGGCTGAACGCGCGCCTGCTGCAGCAAGCGCTGCCGCTGGGCGCCATCCTCGATTTGAAACCCGGCAGCGTGCTGCCGGTATCGCTGCCGCCGCGCGCCGAGGTCTGCGTGCGCGAGACGCCGCTGTTTTCGGCCCAGGTGGCGGAGCGCCAGGGCAAGCTGTGCCTGAGCGGCTTCGCCGATATCGAATGAGCACCGAAGGAAACCCGATGGATCACAACCAAGATTTCGACCTGGACGGCATTCTGGACGGACTGGACACGCCGGCGCCGGCCGCCGAGGCAGCCGCGCCCGCCCGCGACATGACGCCGTTTCTGCGCAAGATTCCGGTCAAGCTGACGCTGGAAGTCGGCGGCGCCGACATCTCGCTGGCCGACCTGTGCCGCATCGGCCCCGGTTCGGTGGTGGAACTGGACAAAGTGGCCGGCGAGCCGCTGGACATCAAGGTCAACGGCACAACCATAGGCCGCGCCGAGGTGGTGGTGTCCGGCGACAACTACGGCCTGCGCGTAGTGGAACTGAACGACCTGCAGCTGGACAGCCTGGCTTGATGAAACGGATTGCCACACTGGCCGCTGCAGCGGCCACTCTGCTGCTGGCTGCCCCCGCCTGGGCCGAACCCCTGAAGCTGCTCTCAGCCAACGCCGGCGGCATGCCGGTGGATTTCACGATCAAGACCCAGATCCTGATCCTGATGACGGCGCTGGGCCTGTTGCCGGTGCTGGCGCTGATGATGACCAGCTTCACCCGCTTCGTCATCGTGCTGTCCTTGTTGCGCCAGGCGCTGGGCTTGCAGCAGGGCCTGCCCAACCGCCTGATCACCGGCGTGGCGCTGATCCTGACCTTGCTGGTGATGCGGCCGGTGGGCTTGCAGGTGTGGAACGAGGCCATGGTGCCGTTCGATCAGGACAAGATCACCATGCAGCAGGCGCTGGAGATCGCCGCCAAGCCGGTCAGCCGCTTCATGCTGGCGCAAACCAGCAAGACCGCGCTGGCCCAGGTCGCCAAGCTGTCCGGCGAGGGCGACGTCGCCCATCCGGAAGACCACGCCTTCACCGTCAAGCTGGCGGCTTTTGTGCTGTCCGAGCTCAAAACCGCGTTCCAGATCGGCTGCATGCTGTTCATCCCCTTCCTGGTGATAGACCTGGTGGTGTCCAGCGTGCTGATGGCGATGGGCATGATGATGCTGTCGCCGCTAGTGATCTCGCTGCCGCTGAAGCTCTTGCTGTTCGTGCTGGTGGACGGCTGGTCGCTGACCGTCAACACCCTGGTCACGTCGATACAGGCTTATTAGGAGAGACGGAGCCATGCTGACACCCGATATCGCCGTCGACATCGTCAACGACAGCCTGCGCGTAGTCGTGACGCTGGTGGTGCTGCTGGTGCTGCCCAGCCTGATCGTCGGCGTGGTGGTCAGCCTGATCCAGGCCGCCACCCAGATCAACGAACAGACGCTGTCCTTCCTGCCGCGGCTGTTGATCGTGCTGTTGACCATCGCCCTGGCCGGCCACTGGATCACCGGCTATCTGATGGACTTCTGCGTCGCCATGTTCCAACGCGCCGCCAGCCAGGTGGGCTAGATGCAGGGCCTGTACGCCCAGTTGCTGGACTTGCTCCCCGCCGTGTGGTGGCCGTTTTGCCGGCTGCTGGCGGCGTTCAGCATCGCGCCCTTCATCGGCGACGCCATGGTGCCGATGCCGGCGCGCATCGGCCTGGCGCTGGCGCTGGCCGTCGCCTGCCTGCCCATCATGCCGGCTCACTCACCGATCGACCCCTTCTCCATGCACGGCGTGGCCGCCAGCGTGGAACAGGTCATCATCGGCCTGCTGTTCGGCCTGGCCTTCCAGCTGACCATGTCCATCCTGTCGCTGCTAGGCTTCCTGCTGTCGTCGCAGATGGGGCTGTCGATGGCGGTGATGAACGATCCCGGCAACGGCAACAGCTCCGACGTGGTCTCCAGCCTGCTCTACCTGCTGGCCGCCCTGCTGTTCTTCGCCATGGACGGCCATCTGGTGCTGGTGCAGGTGGTGTATGCCAGCTTCCGCGCCTGGCCTCTGGGCGCGGGCATTCCGCAGGCGTCGCTGCCGGTGCTGGCGGCCAGCGTGGGCTGGGTGATGTCGGCCGCGGTGGTGCTGGCGTTGCCGGCGGTGTTCGCCACCTTCGTGGTGCAGGCCGGCTTCGGCATGATCAACCGCGTGGCGCCGGCGCTTAACCTGTTTTCCTTGGGCTTCCCGGTGGTGACGCTGTTCGGCCTCGGCACGCTGACCCTGCTGATGCAGGTGCTGCCGCCGCAATACCTGAGCCTGAGCGGGCAGACGCTGCGCCTGTTGGACCAATTGCTGGGGATGGGCCATGGCTGAGGCGCGCCAGGGCGACAAGACCGAAAAGGCCACGCCGCAACGGCTGCGCAAGGCGCGCGAGCAAGGCCAGGTGCCGCGCTCCAAAGACCTGGCCGCCGCGCTGGGCCTGATCCTGGCCTTGAAGCTGGTTTTCTGGCTGGCGCCGGACTGGCTGGACGATTTTCGCCGGCTGTTCGCGCTGGCCTTCGCCCCATTGGCCGGCCAGGGCGCGCTGGAGAACAGCTGGTCCAAGCTGTTCGCCGGTACCCTGCTGCTGATCCTGAAAATGCTGGCGCCGCTGGCCGTCATTCCGCTGACCATGCTGCTGCTCAGCCTGTTTCCCGGCGGTTGGGTCTTCGTGCTGTCGCAGCTCAGCCCCAAGTTCGAGCGCATGAACCCGCTGGCGCATCTATCGCGGCTGGCCTCGCCCAAGCACGCCAGCGAGATCGGCAAATCCATTCTGAAAGCGCTGATCCTGGGCTGGCTGCTGTACCGCATCGCCAGCGACTCGCTGCATGACTTCTTCGCCCTGCACAGCATGCCGCTGCTGCCGACCTTAACCGGCGCGGCGGATCTGCTGCTGAGCTGTCTGCTCAAGCTCTCCGCCGTGTTCCTGTTGTTCGCGCTGGCCGACTTGCCACTGCAGGTCTTCCTGTTCTTGAAACAACAAAGAATGAGCAAGCAGGAAATCAAGGAAGAGTACAAAAACACCGAAGGCCGCCCGGAAGTGCGCCAGCGCATCCGCCAGCTCCAGCGCCAACTGGCGCAACGCGGCGTGCGCAAGGCGCTGCCGGGCGCCGATGTCATCATCGTCAACCCCAGCCACTACGCGGTGGCGCTGAAGTACGACGAAGATCGGGCCGAAGCGCCCTTCATCGTCGCCAAGGGCGTGGACGAGATGGCGCTGTACATCCGCCAGCTGGCGGACGAGCTGAAACTGACGGTGTTGCCGCTGCCGCCCTTGGCGCGCGCCGTCTACCACACCACCCAGGTCAACCAGCAGATACCCGCGCCGCTGTACCGAGCGGTGGCGCAAGTGCTGACCTATGTTCTGCAACTGAAAGCGTTCCAGGCGGGCAACCGCCGCAAGCTCCCCACCCTGCCGGACCTGTCGGTCCCGCGCGAACTGTCCGATCCCGAAGCCGCATCATGAACTCGCTGACCAAACTGCTTGCCGATATCGGCCGCCACAAACTGGCCGCCCCGCTGTTCCTCCTGGCCATTCTGGCCATGGTGATGCTGCCGCTGCCGCCCCTGGCGCTGGACATGCTGTTCACCTTCAACATCGTGCTGGCCATCATCGTGATCCTGGTCAGCGTGTCGGCGCGGCGGCCGCTGGATTTCTCGGTGTTCCCCACCATCATCCTGGCCACCACGCTGCTTCGGCTGTCGCTGAATGTGGCGTCCACCCGCGTCGTGCTGCTTCACGGCCACGAGGGCACGCATGCCGCCGGCCGGGTGATCGAGGCCTTCGGCAATGTGGTGATAGGCGGCAACTTCGTGGTCGGCATGGTGGTGTTCGTCATCCTGATGATCATCAACTTCATGGTGGTGACCAAGGGCGCCGAGCGCATTTCCGAAGTGTCCGCCCGCTTCACGCTGGACGCGCTGCCGGGCAAGCAGATGGCCATCGACGCCGACCTCAACGCCGGCCTGATCAATCAGGAGCAGGCGCAGCAGCGGCGCCGCGACATCGCCACCGAGGCAGACTTCTACGGCGCGATGGACGGCGCGTCCAAATTCGTGCGCGGCGACGCCATCGCCGGCATCCTGATCCTGATCATCAACCTGTTCGGCGGCGTGGCCATCGGCGCGCTGATGCACGGCCTGTCCGCCGGCGACGCCTTCCGCCAGTACGCGCTGATGACCATAGGCGACGGCCTGGTGGCGCAGATTCCGGCGCTGCTCTTGTCATCCGCCGCCGCCATCATCGTCACCCGCATCAGCGACGACGGCGACATGCCGGCCCAGGTGGGCAAACAGATGCTGGCCTCGCCGACCGTGCTGATGAGCGCCGCCGGCATGATGCTGATCCTGGCCATCATCCCCGGCATGCCCTGGCCCACCTTCCTGGGATTCGCCGCGCTGCTGGCCTACGTAGCTTGGCGCATGCACGCGCGCCAGCCGCCGGCCGCCGCCGCGCTGAATCAGACCGCGGTGAAGTCTGCCATTCAGGGCGAGGCGGAAATCGAGCTGGAATGGAGCACTCTGCCCTATTCCGATGTTTTGAGCGTCACGCTGGGCTACCGGCTGGTGGCGCTGCTGGATGCCAGTCAGGGGGCGCCGCTGACCAAGCGGGTCAAGGGTGTGCGGCAAAGCCTGTCCGAGCAGATGGGCCTGCTGCTGCCGGCCATCAGCCTGCGCGACGATCTGCGGCTCAAACCCTCGCAATACGCCATCCAGATCTCCGGCGCCACCGTGGCGGAGGCGGAGGTCTACGCCGACCGCCTGATGGCCATTCCCTCGCCGGAAGTCTACGGCGACATCGACGGCATCCCCGGCATCGATCCGGCCTACGGCATGCCGGTGACGTGGATCGCGTTGACCGACAAGAGCAAGGCGCTGGGCCTCGGATATCAGGTGGTGGACTGCGCCAGCGTGATGGCCACCCATTTGAACAAGGTGATGCGCGAAAACCTGCCCGAACTGTTCCGCCATGACGACGTGGCGGCGCTGACCGAGCGACTGTCGGCGCTCGCCCCCAAGCTGGCGACCGCGCTGGGCCAGGCGCTGACGCCGGTGCAGCAACTGCGCGCCTATCGCCAGCTGCTGCAGGACGGCATCTCGCTGAAAGACATCGTGCCTGTCGCCACGGCCCTGCTGGAAGCCAGCGACACCACCAAGGATGCCATCATGCTGGCCGCCGAGGTGCGCTGCGCGTTGAAACGGCAAATCGTGCAGGCCATCGCCGGCCCTCGCGACGAAATCCGCGCCTTCAATCTGTCGGCCGAGCTGGAAAACCTGCTGCTATCCGCGCTGTCGCAGGCGCAGCAAACCGGCAAGCCGCAGCTGGACAGCTTCCCGGTGGACCCGAACGTGCTGCAGCAGCTGCAAGCCAATATGCCGGTGATACGCGATCAGATGAAACAGATGGGCCAGCCGCCGGTGCTGCTGGTGATGCCGCAAATCCGGCCGCTGCTGGCGCGCTACGGCCGGCTGTTCGCGCCCGGCTTGAACGTCCTGTCGTACAACGAGGTGCCGGAAAGCCGCCAGGTCAGCCTGACGGGTACGCTGGGCTGACCTTGTTGCATTTCATGCGCAAGGGCGGCATTTCGCGCGAGATGCGGCGCCACGCCGCCAGAATGGCTGCAACCCTTGCTAGAAAAGGACTCATACCAATGGATTTTTTTGCATGTTGTGAAAATGCAATTGCATGATTTGCAAAATACGAAAATTTTGTCATTTAATGCACATTACACTGGCATGACAAGAAGATGGGTGCTAGCATGCAGAGCATGAATTTGATGTGAAGGTACTTCACCATGTCCGATGCCAAATGCGCCAATCAGATCATCTGTGACAATATCCGCGCCCAGCTGGAGCACTTCCACTGGCCGGAAGCCCAACAAGCCGGTCTGATCGAACAGATTCTGGGATTGAGCACCTCCCAGGCCTACCGCAAGCTGAACGGCAGCAGCCCATGGCAGCTGGCCCAGGTGGAAAAGCTTGCCCAATATCTGAATATCCCCACCTCCACCCTGCTGGTGAACCTCGCGCAGCCGGATGCCCCGGCCACGCCCGCCGCCAACGAGCAGGAGCTGATTCCGGCCATTCTGCATCTGAACAACCAGAGCGGCGAAGCGCACTGTTGGATCCAGCTGGGCGAAGAACTGGCAGACGACTCCTGCGCCCCGCTGCTGCTGGCCAAGCGGCTGCATGACTGTTGGCATGTCTTCCCCGGCACCCAGTTCGACGGCGAGGGCGGCCATGAAGTCACGTACCTGACCATCCGCCCGCCCAAGCGCGCCAACAGCAAGCGCCTGCTGGTCGCGGTGCTGGATGACAAGGATGCCGACCTGCTGTCCGCCATCCTGGTGCAGCAGGGTCTGTTCGCGCTGCCTTACTACCAGTCGCAAGCGCTGCTGCAGGCGCTGCCGCAGGAAGATTTTGACGCTTTCGTGCTGGACTGGGTGCTGGACGAGCCCGGCAGCTGCATGCAAGTGATCGAAACCATCCGCCGCCATTCGCCGAATGTGCCTATCATCGTGCTGACCGGCTACGCGCTGGAGCACGAGAATGAGCTGTCCCAGGCGCTGCAGACGCACGGCGTCTACTACATCGGCAAGCCGGCGCCCGGCTCCATCCTGGCGCTGCAGATCAAGAACATGGTGACCAATGCGCTGGAACCGGCCGGGCTGAACTAAGCCGGCCTCCACGCAAAACAAAACAGGCTCCGCAAGGAGCCTGTTTGCATGCCATCGGATGACGCGGACTACGCCGGCAACACCGCCAGCGCCGCGCGCAGCTGCTGGCCATCGAAAGGCTTGCCCAACCGGGCGGAAAACCAGCTGGCGCGGGAGTCGGCAAATTCAGCCGGATCGGCGCTCATCGCCAGCATCAACGGTCTTTGCGGCTGTTTGCGCGCCAGTTCCGCCAACAGATAGCCGCTGTCGCCGCCCAGCTGCATGTCCAGCAGCAGGATGTCGAAACGCTGCTGCGCCAGGCAATCCGCCGCCTGCGTCAAGGTGGCGGCGCTGCGCACCTGGAAACCATCCTGAGCCAGCCACTCCGCCACCGACGAACGAATCTGGGCATCATCGTCCACCAGCAGCAGGCTGCGCCCGACTCGGCCCGCCAACACCTCGCGCAGCGGCAGCCGCACCGTGAAGACCGATCCCTTGCCCACTTCGCTGTCCATCTCGATATGGCCACCGAACAATCGCACCAGCTCCTTGACGATGGACAGGCCCAAGCCGCTGCTGCCGGGACGGCGATTGCGCCCCTGGCTGAACGGCTGGAAGATGCGCTGCCGGTCTTCCTCGGCGATGCCGATGCCGGTATCGCTGACCTCCAGCCACAACTCCAGCTGCTCCTCGCTGCGCAAGCCGCGCGCGCGGATCTTGACTTCGCCCTGGTCGGTATAGCGGATGGCGTTGGACACCAGATTGCCGACGATCTGGCGCAGACGGATTTCGTCCATCATCACCATGTCTGGCAGGTCCGAAGTCTCGCATAGCAGCTGCAGTCCCTTGGCGTCGGCCAGCGGCTGCATCACTTCCATCACCGTGCGCAGCACGCCGCTCAGGCTCATCCGCCCCGGATTCAGCCGCAGCTGCATGTTCTTGATCGCCGACACGTCCATGATGTCATGCACTTGGCTGGTCAGCTGCGCCATGCCGGCCTTCATCCGCTTCAGCGCCAGTTGCGCGGCCGGTTCCGGCAACACGGCCGGCTCCACCAGCTCCATGCACATTTGCATCGATTGCAAGGGGGAGCGAATCTCATGCCCCAGCGCGCCGAGGAAGGTGGTGCGATCCAGCTCCAGCGCCACGGTCGCCTGGTGGGCGTCGCGCTCCTGGTCCAGCAACGACTGACGGGCCTCCGCCAAGGTTTTCACCTCATGGAAACGCATCAGCATCAGCAGAATGCCGCAGATGCCGCCGCACAACACCAGTTGCAGGGCAAGCATCTGCGAGCGCTGGCTGGACAGCGCGCGGGTGCGCGCCATCCGCGCCGCGACCTCGGCTTCGCGGCTCTGCACGGCGAAATTCGCCAGCACCGGGCGCAGGGCATCGATGCGCAACACCATCTTGCGCGCCGCCTGCGGCGTCATGTTTTGCCAGTCGCGGGCTTTCAACATCGGGCTGAGCGCGGCTTTCAACTCATCAAAGCCTGACACGGCCTTGAGTTGGCGGTGCACCAGCACGGTGTCAGGCGCATCGAACACCTGATAGCGACTGAGCAAGAGTTGATATTGCTGTTTCATCGCCGGCAGGCTCTGCGGCGCGGCGGCATAGCCGATCAGTTCGGCGCGTGTCTTCTCCAGCTCTATATGCAACTGCGCGACATTCCAGTACAGCTGCTCGCTCTTGCCGCCATCAATCAAAGCCTGGCTGGCGTGGTCGATGCGGTAAAAGTTCCACACCGCGGCGAACAGCAGTACCAGCAGCGGCAACATCAGCCACCACGGCATGCGCAGCGTTTTTTTGAGCTTGGCCAGCGTCACATCACCTCCAGCGCTTCGACCTGCCATACCAGTTTGGCGTCAAGCGGCGGTCCTTTTTCGGCATCGGGCATCTCGGGCAAGGGGTACATCAGCCACAAGGGTCCATAATGGGCGACATCGAACGGCTTGTTGTCGATGCGGCGCGCCAGCATCACATTGCGGCTGTTCAATTCGGAAACGGCAATGTCGTAACGGTAATAGTTGATCGCCAGCACTCTCACCGTGCTGCCCTTGGCCTCCACCTTGGCCAGGATATCCTTCACCAGCGGACCGCTGAACGTCACCACCGGCGTCCAACTGGTGGCGGTGCGAAAACTCAGCTGCCGCAGCTTCGCCAAATCGCTGTCGCGGAATTGATAAACCCCACGCTTGGCATCGGTGAAGCGCCCGATCTTTCCCGACACCGTCAACACCACCGGATCGGCATCAGCCAGAGCGCAAGCGCTCAGGCACAGGCCTAACCATACCCACCAGGCCTTTCGCATAGCCATCCTCATCGTCCAACACAAAAAGCGCAATTATATTCGCCACAACAGTGGAACAACCAGCTTTGCGCGGCAATTGCATACGGTCCGTCACATTATCCCCCACCCTCATGCCGTATGGCGTTGCCAATACATAATAAAAAAGCCAGCGGCATAGCCACTGGCTTTTCGCGCGGCAAAGTACGCCGCCATCCCGATGATTACTGCAGCAGGGACATGGCCAGGCTGTTCATGCTGCCGCTTTGCTTCAGCATGGAGGTGCTGGCCTGCATCAGCATCTGCTTGGCGGTCATGCTGGAGCTTTCGACTGCGTAGTCGGTATCCATGATGCGGCCCTTGGCGGCCAGGGTATTGTTGTTCACGTTGTTCAGGTTGTTGACGACGTGGTCCAGGCGGTTGGCGTTGGCGCCCAGAGTAGAGCGAACCGAGCCAACCGAGTCCAGAGCGGCCTGGATGTTGCTGATCGTGTCAGTCTTGCCGACTTCATCACCTTTCGCGGCCTTGTCCAGCGCAGCTTGTCCATCCTGTTGTGCTTTCAATGCATCTTGATAAGCGCTTTTCTTGGTCGCATCGGTCGGAGCGGCGTCGTAAGCCGTCTTAGCGTCAGTAGTGGCCTTGATCAAAGCCGGCATCGCATCCGAGGCGGTCTTGACTGCAGTGGCGTAGGCCGTCCCAGCAGCGTCATCTTTGAAAAAAGTCTTGGAAACGCTAGCTAAAGCGTTGTTCAGCGAATCCATACCGTCTTTCATATTCACGGTCATGGATTCATCTGCCGACGCACCGATCTGGAACTTCATTTCCCCAGTAAGTTTTCCGCCTTGCAGCAGCTTTTCGCCACCGAAGGAGGTGTTCTTCATGATGTTGGTCAATTCCTTGCCCAGCTCGGAAAATTCCGACTGCATCGCGCTCTTATCGGCGACAGTGGCAGTAGCGCTAGCACCTTCGGTGGACAAGTCCTTCATCCGTTGCAGTATGTTGGTCACTTCGTTCAGCGCGCCTTCGGCGGTCTGCATCATGGAGATGCCGTTCTGCGCGTTCTTCATGGCGACGGTCATGCCGCGGCTTTGCGCGTCCAGACGGGTGGCGATCTGCAGGCCGGCGGCATCGTCCATGGCCGAGTTGATGCGCAGGCCGGTGCCCAGGCGAGTCATGGAAGTGGACAGCGCGCCTTGGGTGCTGTTCATATTGGACTTGGTGTTCAGTGCCGCGATATTGGTATACAGGCTCAGCATGGGAAAGCTCCATCTTGGTTGGTCGTGAATCGGCATCGCTGCCCTACCCCAACAAGGCGGCCAAGCGTCCATACAACTTAAACTGCAACAGAATGTGAAAAATCACGGCATTTTTCGCAAGCTCCATGCCATCAAGCCATAGCAAGTCTATAAAGAAGATGCGCAAGCCAGTCCAATGTCATTGAGCGGATGGAGCATCAGCGATGAATACCCAGGCGAACCCGTTTCTCGACCAAAGTGCCGTGCTAAGCCAATTCCCAGGCTTCGGCCCCGCCCGCGCCCACCAGCTGTCCGGCTATCTTTCCATAGGCGATGATGCCGGCGGCTGGCTGTATTTCTGGTTCAGCGAAGCCGCCAGCAATCCAGAACAGGCGCCGCTGCTGGTTTGGATCAATCAAGCGACGGAACAGAATGCCCTGGCATGCCTGTTCGATGGACACGGCCCGTATCTGCTTGACGAATCCGGCTCGGTGCATGCCAATCCGTTCAGCTGGCACCTCCACGCCAACTATCTGATCATCGATCAGCCGCTAGGCCATGGATTGTCCTTTCTGACCCATCCGCGCTATCAGCCGGCAAACTACGAGGAAACCAGCCAGCAAGCCTATCACGCGCTGCAGGAATTCCTATTGCGCTGGCCCCGCTACCGGCAGCTTGACTGCTATCTGTTCGGCGTTGGCCAGGCCTGCCACACGCAAGCGCATCTCGCCCATCGCATCCTCGATGGCAACCATGGCGGCCAGCCCCAGATCCGTTTGCGAGGGCTGGGCTTGGGCAATGCGCTGATCGCGCCCGAAATCCAGCTGCAGAGCCACATCGAATTTGCCAGCCAGCACCGGCTGATCCATGCCGAAGAAAAGAGCCATGCCGAAGCCTTGCTACAGGATTTTCGCCAGGCCAATGCCTCGCCGTCACCGCTGCAGCGCCAGCGCGCAAATCAGCTGGCGAGGGAGTTGGAGCTTTATATCGAGCAATGCAGCGGCCGAGATTCGCAAGACATCCGCTTCCCTCCCAATCATGCTTTCCCGCAGCTTGACGATTACCTGGCCAAACCTGCGGTACAGCAAGCTCTGCATATCGACCCGCGCGCGCTCAAACCGCCCTCGCCATTCGCCATGCAACAGGCGGCATGGCAGGAATCCTCTTCCCACCTGTTTCCAAGATTGATGGAAAAACTGAAGCTGCTGTTCTTTCATGGCGAGTACAGCATGCAAGGCAACCACCACGGCATGGAGGCGTGGCTCAATACTCTCTATTGGAGCGATGCCGCAGTCTTCCGCCAGCAAAAACGCGAAACCTGGCAGCCTTACGGCCTGCCCGCAGGCCAGTTTCGCCGCCTCAATCAGCTCTCCCATCTGATCATCCATGATGCCGGTCTGCATATCGCGCGCGCCCAGCCGGCCTGTTCCCTGGCCATGCTGCAGCAATACTTGGCGGCGACAGAGGCTGGGGAATCCCAAGCGCGTTAAGCCCCCTTCTTTAGCATGACGGCGACAGCGAAGTTTCCCATGCCAACCACCTGCTTCCACTAACGACTATAAATTGACCTTTCCTGCTCACTGAATTTAAATGTCATTTTCAGTCAAGGGAAGCGCCATGAACCGCATTGCAGAGCAGGCCATTCGACAACTCTGGCAGCACAGCCAGCTGGATTCCGCTTGGCTGGACCAATTGTGCCTCCAGGGCCAGGGCCCCGTGCTGCCCTCTTCCTTTGCGCTGGATGCCGCCGCCCAGGCCTGCCTCGCCGCAAGCGGTCTGGCCGCGGCGGCGTTCTGGCACGCAAGAGGCGGCGAACGGCAAACGGTCAGCGTCAATCTGCATCATGCCGTCGCGGAATTTCGCAGCGAGCACTATCTGCGGGTCGATGGCGCTCTACCGAGCGACCCATGGGACAAAATCGCCGGCATCTACCGCTGCGGGGACGGCCGCTGGCTGCGCATCCACACCAACTTCCCTCATCACTGCCAAGGCGTGCTGCAACTGTTGCAGTGCGAGTACGACAAGGCAGCGGTAACGGCGGCGCTGCAAAAATGGACAGCCTTTGATTTTGAAGACGCCGCCGCCGCCCGCGGCCTGGTGGCCACCGCGCTGCGCAGCTTCGCGGAATGGGATGCCCACCCTCAGGGCCAGGCGGTGGCGGCGCAAGCCATGTTTTCGCTGACCCGCCTGGACCATGCCGAACCGCTGGCGCTGACGGATGCGGACCGCCCCCTTGGCGGCGTGCGAGTGCTGGACCTGACCCGCATCATCGCCGGCCCAGTGGGCGGGCGCGTGCTGGCGGCGCATGGCGCGGACGTGTTGCACATCACCTCGCCCAAACTGCCGACCATTCCCACGCTGGACATGGACATGGGACGCGGCAAACGCAATGCGCAGCTGGATCTGACACGCGAGTCCGACCGCGATGCCCTGCGCCGACTGCTGGCCGACGCGCATGTCTTCATCCAGGGCTATCGTCCAGGCGGGCTGGCCGAACTCGGCTTCTCGCCAAACGACGCAGCCCGGATACGGCCCGGCATCGTCTATGTTTCGCTCAGCGCCTACGGCAATCAAGGCCCATGGGCCGGGCGGCGCGGTTTCGATTCGCTGACGCAAACCGCCAGCGGCTTCAACCTGGCCGAAGCCGAGGCCGCCGGTTCCGAGACGCCGCGCGCCTTTCCGGCGCAGGCGCTCGACCATATCGCCGGCTATCTGGCGGCGCTGGGCGCAACGGCCGCGCTGCACCACCAGCGGCAGCAAGGCGGCAGTTGGCATGTGGAAGTGTCGCTGGCGCAGGCCGCGCATTGGTTGCGCGGCCTCGGCAGAGTAGAAGGCGCGATCGACTTACCCATCCCCACGCTGGAAGACGTCCGTCCCTGGCTGGAGGAAACCGACTCGGGCTTTGGCCGACTGCTCGCCGTGCGCCATGCGGCCGAGCTATCGCTGACGTCTGCGCGCTGGTCGCTGCCCGCCATGCCCCTGGGCAGCCATGCCGCCAGCTGGACTGTCTGAAAGAACAGATTTCATCGCTACGACGCTCACTGACACTGGCAGTTTCGATATCAGTCGAGGGCACGATGAAAACCAACAAATACCTGATTGAAGCGCTGTTGTTTTCCAGCTATGTCCTCTTTGGCATGAGCTGGGCCGGCGGCAGCGCCTTCATTCCGCAAATCATGCGCGAACTGGGCGTGCACGACCTGGCGGCCGGCTCTCACATCAGCAACGCCGTGGCCGCCGCTAAGCTGCTGGGCACCTTCATCGCTGCCGGCATCCTGTCGCGCATGCTGGCCAAAAAAGCCGTCGCGCTGGCCATGGCGCTGATGGCGCTGGGCGTGCTGACACCCTTCGTCCACGGCTATCCCTGGCTGCTCTTGGTGCGTTTCTTGATGGGTCTGGGCGGCGCGCTGGTCATCGTCTACTTCTCGCCCATTGTCATGCAATGGTTCGAGCCCGATGAGCGCCCCTTCGTCAACGGTTTGAACTCGGTCGCCTTCAACGTCGGCACCGCCCTCATCCTGTTTGGTCTGCCGGTCATGCTGGGATGGTTTGGCGACTGGCAAACCACGCTGCTGGCCGTCTCGCTGGGCAGCGTGCTCTGTCTCGCGCTGTGGCTGGCATTCGGCGCGGATGGCACTCAAGAAGCCAAACCGGCAACCGGCACGCCGCGCCACTCGCTGGGCCAGGGCCTGAGGGAGCGCTTCAACTGGCTGCTGGCCTTCACTTATAGCGGCACGCTGGCCTTCTACGTCATCCTGTTCAGCTTTTACCAGAACGCGGGCATCCAGCAGGCCAAGTTTGTGGTGCTGGCCGGGCTGGCCGGCACGGTGGCGGGCATTTGGCTGGCCAGAAAAATGACGCGCCGCCTGCCCTTGCTGCGGATTTCAGGCCTGTTGCAGCTGCTGGCGGTGATCGGCCTGCATGCGCAAATATGGGGATGGAGCGACAACGCCGGACTGGTGACCGCGTCGGCGCTGGCGGCCGGCTTCTTCATTTTCCTGCCCATCACCAGCCTGGTGACGCTGGCGCAGGAGCAACCCGGCATGACGCCGGACAAGGCAGCCGTCACCTTCAGCCTGTTCTGGTTCCTCAGCTATCTGCTGGCCACGGTGGCGCCCTATGTGTTTGGGCGGTTGGTGGACCTGCGCGGCGGCGATTATGGCCTGGCGATGGCCTTCGCCACCTTGCTGTCCTCCACTTTCCTCATCGGTTCGCTGCTGATGCGCGATGCGCGCGAACCGGCCGCGCGCCAGGCAACGCAGGGCGTTTAGACCCGGCGCAAGTTGAGGCTGGCCGGCATGCGCAGGTCGGGGCCGTCTAGCGCCTCTCCGCGCAATAGCGCCAGCACCTGGCTCAGGCTGGCCTCAGCCAGGGCGCGGCTGTCCTGCCGGATGGCGTCCACCGGCAGCGGCAGGCAGTCCAGCAGCGTGTGATCGTCAAATGTCAGCAGGTATTGCGGCGCCTCGCGCAGCTTGTGGCGCTCGCGCAGGAAGGAAAGCACGCCTTCCAGCAGGGTAATGGAGGCGGTGAACAGCGCGCGTGGATAGCGGCCGTTCCGCGCATGCCAGTCCGCCAGCATGCGGTAGCCGGACTCGCGCTGGAAATCCCGCTCGGCCACCCAATCCTCTCCCTCCTCCAGACCCGCCGCCGCCAGCGCATGTCGAAAGCCAGCAAGGCGCTCGCGGCTGGCGGACAACTGCGGCTGGCCGCCGAAATACACCAGCTCGTCCACGCCGGCCTCCAGTACCGGCGCCAGCAAGCGCTTGACGCTGTCTTCGGCGTCAGTCACCGCGGACGGAATGCCGCTGCCAGGGATATGGCGGTCGGCGAAGACAAACGGCAGCCGTTCGGTCCAGGGCTGGTAGCGCGCGGCGTCGCCGCTGCATGGCACCACGATCATGCCGTCCACCTGGCGCGCCGCCAGCTGGCCGATGCCCGCGCTCTCGCGTGCCGGGTCTTCGTCGCTTGTCACCATCAGCAGCTGGTAATCCCGCGCGCGGCATCCGTTTTCCAGCGCCTGGGCCAGCTCGGCGTGCGTGGAGTTGGTCAGGTCGGGAATCACCAGCCCTATGCTATTGCTGCTGCGGCTGCGCAGGCTCCGCGCCTGTTGCGAAGGTTTGAAATGATGCTCGCTCGCCACCTGGCGCACTCGCTCCACCGTGGCCGGCGAGATGCGATAGCGCTCGGCATGACCGTTCAACACCATGCTGGCGGTGGTGCGCGACACGCCGGCCAGCGCGGCGATATCGTCTATGGTGAGGCGCTTGAAACTGCTCATGGTCAGGAGGGTTGAGGTGGGCGACGCCAGGGATGATAAACGGAAGAACCAGGGCCGGCCATGCCGGCCGGCCCTTGCAGACGCTTACTGCTTGATCAGATTAAGCGGCACCGGGATGAACTTGTCCACCTTCTGCCCTTCAGCCAGGCGTTTGGCGGTCTGCACGCCGTACTGGCCGATCAGCCCAGGCTGCTGCTGCACGGTGGCGGCCAGCGTACCGCCCTTGACCGCGGCCACGGCGTCCGGCGTGGCGTCGAAGCCCACCACCACCACGTTCTTGAGGCCGGCCGCCTGGATCGCCTTCACCGCGCCCAGCGCCATTTCGTCGTTATGCGCGAACACGCCCTGGATGTCCTTGTTGCCCTGGATGATGTTTTCCATCACCGACAGGCCCTTGGCGCGGTCGAAGTCGGCCGGCTGCTTGGCCAGCAGCTTGACGCCGTCCTTCTTGTCCACCACCTGGTGGAAGCCCTCGCCGCGCTCGCGCGCCGCCGAAGAGCCGGCAATGCCTTCCAGTTCGACGATGCGGCCCTTGCCGCCCAGCTTCTCCAGCAGATACTTGCCGGCCATCATGCCGCCCGCGATATTGTCGGAGGCGATATGGGCGCTGACTTCCGCGCCGTTGACGCTGCGGTCCAGCGACACCACCTTGATGCCCTTGGACGTCGCCTCCTTCACCACATTGGCCACGGCGGAGGAGTCGGTGGGGTTGATGAGGATCACATTGACCTTTTTCTGGATCAGGTCTTCCACGCTGGACTGCTGTTTGGCCGGGTCGTCCTGCGCATCCACCGTGATCAGGTTGACGCCCTGCTTCTTGGCTTCGGCCGCCGCGCCGTCGCGCAGTTCGACGAAGAACGGGTTGTTCAGGGTGGACACCGCCAGGCCGACGGTGATCTTGCCGTCGGCCGCGGCGGCGCTGGCCTCGGCGGCCGGCGCGGCGCCCGGACCCTGTTTGGAGCAGGCGGCGATGCCGAATGCCAGCGCGCCGGCCAGCAGCGGGGTAAGAATGCGATTCATGCTGAGACTCCCAGAAAAATGAACGGATGGCGGCTTGCGCCGCGCGTACTCACTTCTTGTTGCTTCTATCCAGCAAAACGGCCAGCAGGATGACCGCGCCCTTGATCACCTGCTGGTAGAACGACGATACGCCCAGCAGGTTAAGGCCATTGTTGAGCACGCCGATCAGCAGCGCGCCGATCAGGGTGCCGAAAATCCATCCGCGCCCGCCGCTGAGGCTGGTGCCGCCCAATACCACGGCGGCGATGGCGTCCAGCTCGTAGCCGGTGCCCGCCGTCGGCTGCGCCGAATTCAGGCGCGAAGTCAGCACCACGCCGGCCATGGCCGACATCGCACCCGAAGCCGTATACACCCACAGCTTGACGCGATCCACCTTGACGCCGGACAGCCGCGCCGCTTCCTCGTTGCCGCCGGTGGCGTAAACATGCCGGCCAAACACCGTTTTTTTCAGCAGGAACCAGAAGCCGGCGAACAGCAGCAGCATCCATACCACCGGCACCGGCACCAGGCCGGCCACATAGCCGCCGCCCAGCATGGAAAACAGCTCGCTGTCGAAACCGGTGATCGGGCTGCCGTTGGAGAACACCAGCGCCAGGCCGCGCAAAATGGTCATGGTGGCCAGCGTGGCGATGAACGGCGCCACCTTGCCCTTGCTGATCACCAACCCGTTGGCCAAGCCCATCGCCGCGCCGGCCAGAATGCCCAGCAGCGTGGACAGCATGGGATCGAAACCGCTGCGCAGCAGCGTGGCGGTCAGCACCGACGACAGCGCCAGGATGGAGCCGACCGACAGGTCGATGCCGCCCAGCAGGATCACCAGCGTCATGCCAAAGGCGATCAGCGCGTTGATCGACACCTGCCGCATCACGTTCAGCAGGTTGTTGACGGTGAGAAAGTCCGGGCTCATCACGGACAGGCCGACGGCTACCAGCACCAGGGCGATGAAGGGGCCAAGACGTTGCAGATTGGCTTTCTGTTGCGGAGTCATGCTTGCTTCCTGCTTTCGGTGGCAACGGCCCCGCCGGCGGCGGCGGCCATCAAGATTTCCTGATTGCTGGCGGCCGCGTCGAAGATGCCGGCCTGACGCCCTTCATGCAGCACCAGGATGCGATTGCTCAGCGCCAGCACTTCGGGCAGCTCGGACGACACCATGACGATGGCCGTGCCGGCCGCGGCCAGCTGGTTGATGATGTGATAGATCTCGGCCTTGCCGCCCACGTCCACGCCGCGCGTCGGCTCGTCCAGCAGCAACACCTTGGGCGGATGGGCCAGCCACTTGGCGAACACCACTTTCTGCTGGTTGCCGCCGGACAGCGCCTTGACGTCAAGCTCGGCGTCGCGCGTGCGGATGCGCAGCTGGCCGATCAGGCCATCCACCGCCTTGCGCTCTTCGCCCGCGCGCACCACGCCGCAACGGGCGTACTGATCGAGGTGAACCAGGGTGGCGTTTTCGCGCAGCGACATGCCCAGCACCAGGCCCTTGCTCTTGCGGTCTTCCGGCACAAAGCCGAAGCCGGCGGCGATGGCGTCGCCCGGCGCGGCCACGCTCAGCGCCTGCCCGTCCAGCTCGACGCGGCCAGCGGTGCGGCGCTTGGCGCCGAACAGCGTCTTCAGAATATCGCTGCGGCCGGAACCCATCAGGCCGGCGATGCCCAGCACCTCGCCGGCGCGCACCTCAAAGCCTATGCCGCTGATCATGTCCTCGTCGGCCAGATTCTCCACCTTCAGGCGCACCGTGCCGGGCGCGACATCGCGCCGCGGGTAGCGCTCGCCGATCTCGCGCCCCACCATCATGCGCACCACTTCGTCAAAATCCGTGCGCGCGATCTCGCGCTCGCCCACAAAACAGCCGTCGCGCAGCACGCTGATCTTGTCGCAGACGCGGAAGATTTCTTCCATGCGGTGCGAGACATAGACGATGGCCACGCCATCGGCTTTCAACTGGGCCATCAAGCCGAACAGCCGGTCGATCTCGCGCTCGGTCAGCGCCGCCGTCGGCTCGTCCATGATCAGCACGCGCGCCTTCAGCGCCAGGGCCTTGGCGATTTCCACCATCTGCTGCTGGCCGATGGACAGGCTGCCGGCTTCGGCATCCGGATCGATGCCCTCCGCGCCCAGCGCCTCCAGCTGCGCCCTGGCCTGGCGACGCATCGCGGCAAAATCGATGACGCCGAAGCGCGACGGCTCGCGGCCCAGGAACAGGTTCTCCATCACCGACAGCTGCGGGATCAGGTTCAGTTCCTGGTGAATGATGGCGATGCCGGCCGCTTCCGCGGCGGCGGTGTCGCCCAGCCCGACAGCCTTGCCGTCCAGCAGAATCTCGCCCTCGTCGGCGCGGTGCACGCCGCTGAGGATTTTCATCAGCGTGGACTTGCCGGCGCCGTTTTCACCCATCAGCGCGTGGATTTCCCCGCCTTCAAGATGGAACGCCACATTCTGCAGCACCTTCACCGGGCCAAAGGCCTTGCTGATGCCGCGCATGGTCACTTGCATGGTGCGGCTCCTCAGAAAATCACGCCGGAGTGCAGGATCACATTGGCGTAAGGCGTGCACTCGCCGGTGCGGATCACCGCGCGCGCGGCATGGCAGCGCGCCTTGAACGTTTCATGGCTGACGAACTCCAGCGCCACGCCATCCTGCGCCATGGCCGCGGCCTTGGCGGCTACCGGCGGATTATGATCTTGGGATTCGCTGGCGAACACCACGCGCTCGCACTGGAAATCCGCCAGCACGCTGTCCAGCGTTTCCAGGAAGCCGGGCTGGCCCAGTTTCAGCGACAGGTCCACGCACTCCACGCCGGGCGGGATGGGCAGGCCGCAGTCCGCGATCACCAGGCTGTCGGTATGGCCCATGCACGCCAGAATGCGCGCGATGTCGCGGTTCAGATGGCCATGCTTCTTCATGCTTTGCTCTCCAGAAAAGCTTCCAGCTCGGCCAGCGTGGGCATGCCGCCCTGGGCGCCGTGCCGGGTGACCGACAGCGCGCCGGCGGCGTTGGCGCGGCGCACTGCCTCTTCCAGGCCCAGCGGCAGGAAGGTGGCCAGCGCGCCGTTGAAGGTGTCGCCGGCGCCGGTGCTGTCTACCGCCTGCACCTCGAAGCCGGGCTGATGACGCAGCTCGCCGCGCTTCAGCGCGAAGTAGGCGCCATGCTTGCCATGGGTCATCACCAGCTTGCCTGGCCGCTCCGCCAGTTGGGCGCGCCAGTCGGCGTCGGGCTGGGCCAGCAGGGTAAGGAATTCATGTTCGTTGGGCGTCAGCAAGGCGACGCTTTGCAGCAATGCTTCCGGCAGCGCCACGGCCGGCGCGGGATTCAGCAGCAGCGGCTTGCCATGGCGCTGGGCCAGCAGCGCGGCATGGCGCACCGTCTCCAGCGGGATTTCGAGCTGGGTCAGCACCACGTCGGCCTCAGCAAAAGCCTGCTCGGCGGCATCCAAATGCGCTGGCGTCAACTGGTGGTTGGCGCCCGGCACCACCACGATGGCGTTGTCGCCGCCGCTGACGGTGATGGTGGCGATGCCGGTCGAGCCGTCCACGGTCGCCACCCGGCGGATGTCCACGCCCACTGCCTCCAGGTGCGCCAGGAGTTCGCGGCCAAACGCGTCATTACCCACGCAGCCCAGCAATGTCACTTGCGCGCCCAGGCGCGCGGCCGCGACGGCCTGGTTGGCGCCCTTGCCGCCCGGATAGGTGGCGAAGCCCTCTCCCAGCAGCGTTTCGCCCAGTTGCGGCAGGCGCCTGGCCGAGGTCACCAGATCCATATTGATACTGCCGACTACCAGTACCCGAGTCATGCGCTCTCCTTGTGTACCTTTGCTACATTGCAGCGCAAAAATCGCTGAATGCCTGCTAAAACGTGATCAGCATCGATTTATAGCAGAGTGCCACCGCATAGGGGAAGGGGGAAAACGCAAATATGTAGTCCACACACTACATATTTTCACGTGAAGAAATAACGCTGCGTAAGCACTTCGCGCGCCAGCCCTGCGTGGACGCATGCTTGGGCAAAGACAGCGGATATGCCATCATGCGCGATTTAAGCGATTGTGCCGCGCCGGCTTGCGCGGCTCTCGTGGAGGCATGCATGGAGTGGAGCTGGTCGCAATTGTCGGATCTGTACTGGAGC
>NZ_JAELTR010000055.1:0-27104 GCF_016428945.1 Chromobacterium sp. ASV23 | reverse complement strand
TATTTGGCTTTCGCCAAGCACTTACACCTATCGGTTATTCGTTCTGTTAAAGAGCAGTGCCTTCGCTGCGACTGCCGCCGGAACCTGTTTCGTTCGGCTGGTTTCGTTCGCTGCGTCAGCTGAGGAGACGAACTATACCTGCGCCCTCACCCTCGGTCAACAGGTTTTTTGAGAAAAATGCAGGTTTCCAATAATAAACTCCATAAACGATTGATTTTCAACACTATCGACTTGAAGGATTTTTTGGCATGAGGGCAGGAATGTTGCGAAAACCGCTGGCAAAGCCTGAGTAGGCGCCCAGATAACTTTCAAAAACCACTCCAAATTTGATGAATTTTCTGCCAGAGCAGCTGGGAGACAGTTTTTGAGATGGTCATTTTGTGACGATGTCATTTCGTGATAGGATCAAATGCCCTCACCCCCAAGGAGCGCGCCATGAATATCTCTCTAAAGCACCGATTACGTGGCCTGCCTCCTGGTTTCCATCTCTTGATGCTCAGCGATGTGCTGAGCGGCCTGGCCATGGGCGCCGGCTATGTCAGCATCAGCTGGTGGGTGGTAAGCGTGGGCGGCGCGCATGATATGGCCTGGTTCAGCGCGCTGACCGCGCTGGTGATGCTGGTGGCGCTGCCGCTGACCGCCCCCTTGGGCGACCGCTTCCCCAAGAATCGCGTCATCGCCTGCGGCATCGCGCTGGCCATGTTGTCCGGCCTGGCCTTGGCGACGATGGCCTGGTTCAATTTCTATCGCCTGGCTTGGGTGGTGGCCAGCGAGTCTCTCTCGATGTTCGCTTGGGCCCTGGTCATTCCATCCATGTTGAGTATCGCCTCCGAGCTGGTGCCGGCAGGCAGACTGTCCGATGCCTTGTCGCTGCAGAAAAGCTCCCAGTCCGTCGGCAACCTGATCGGGCCCGTGGTGGGCGGCAGCCTGATGGCGCTCACGCCAGCCTGGCTGGCGCTGGGCAGCTACGCGGCATTATTGGCCATCGCCGCACTTGGCGCGCTGCGCATCCAGATCCCGCCGCGCAACCGCGAGCACATCCAGGCGGAAAGCTTCATCGACCAGATTCGCGTCGGCCTGCGCATACGTTGGCGCATCCCGCTGGAGCGCAATTGGGCGCTGTGGGGCTTATTAATGATGACAGCCTATATTCCGATGGTGGTGACGCTGCTACCGATCAAGCTGCACCAGTTGGGTTTGCCGGCGTTCTGGCTGGGCGCTTGCGAAGCGGCCGCCAGCGGCGGCTTGCTGGTCGGCTCGCTGTGGTTCACTCACCGCTTGCTGCAATACTGTAGCCGGCCGCGCGCCCGCGCCTTCGCCATGTGGGCCCTGGCGGCGGTGTTCCTGGTGGTGGCGCTGACCGATCATCCGTATCTGATGCTGACGATGTTCGGCATCGAAGGCGTGCTGCTGTCGATCACCATGCTGATCGGCCAGACGCACCGCACACTGGCGGTGCCGGAAGCCTATCGCGCGCGCGTGTCCGCCATCAATGTGCTGGTGGCCAAGCTGGGAGGCATGCTGGGGCCGGCGCTGGCCGGTATTCTGTTATCGCGCTGGTCGCTGGATGCGGTCTATCTGTTCTTCGCCGTGTTCCATATGGTGACGGTGCCGCCGATGCTGCGCCTGCCCGGGGTCAACCGTTTCCTCAGCCTGAATCACGAAGAAGTGAAGGAGTGGTATTTGCGCCAACACCCGGAGGCGTTCGAACCTATCGCCACCGCCAGCAGCAAGTTGAATCAATCCATATAAAAGGAAAACGGCGACCATGAAGGTCGCCGCTCTCTCTATCTATATATATGTGATGAGGCGGACCGCAGTCCGCCTCTCTTCATTACAGCACGTAGCGCGCCAGATCCTCGCGCTCGGCCACTTCGCCCAGCTTGTTGTCGACATAGTCGCCGTCGATCTTGCACGGGCCGGACTTGGCGTCGAAGGCCACTTCTTCCAGCAGCTTCTCCATCACCGTGTACAGGCGGCGGGCGCCGATGTTCTCGGTCTTCTCGTTGACCTGCCAGGCAATCTCCGCCAGGCGCTGGATGCCGGATTCGACAAACTCCAGTTCCACGCCCTCGGTGGCTAGCAATGCCTGGTACTGGCGGGTCAGGCAGGCGTTGGTGCTGGTCAGGATGGCCTTGAAGTCGTCCACCGACAGCGACGACAGTTCGACGCGGATAGGCAGACGGCCCTGCAGTTCCGGAATCAGGTCGGACGGCTTGGACAGCTGGAAGGCACCGGAGGCGATGAACAGGATGTGGTCGGTCTTCACCATGCCGTACTTGGTGGACACCGTGGTGCCTTCCACCAGCGGCAGCAGGTCGCGCTGCACGCCGGCGCGGGACACGTCGGCGCCGCTATGGCCTTCGCCGCGGCTGGTGACCTTGTCGATCTCGTCGATGAACACGATACCGTTCTGCTCGACGTTCTTCAGCGCCTCAGCCTTCAGCTCTTCCTCATTGACCAGCTTGGCCGCCTCTTCATCGATCAGCTGCTTGAAAGCGTCGGCCACCTTCATCTTGGCGGTTTGCTTCTTGCCGGCGCCGAGGCCCTGGAACATGCCTTGCAGCTGGCTGGCGAAGTCTTCCATGCCCGGCGGCGCCATCACATTCATCTGCGCCACCGGCGCGGCGATTTCCAGTTCGATCTCTTTATCGTCGAACTTGCCTTCGCGCAGCATCTTGCGGAATTTCTGGCGAGTGGCGCCGTCTTCCTGCTTTTCCACAGCCACCGGCTCTTCGGCGAAGAAGCCGGACGGTTTGCGGGCCGGCGGCAACAGCACGTCCAGGATGCGCTCCTCGGCGGCATCCTCGGCGCGCACGCGGTTGCGCTTGATCGCGGCTTCGCGCGTGTCCTTGATCGCCACGTCCACCAGGTCGCGGATGATGGTGTCCACATCGCGGCCGACATAGCCGACCTCGGTGAACTTGGTGGCTTCCACCTTGATGAAGGGGGCACCGGACAGCTTGGCCAGGCGGCGGGCGATCTCGGTCTTGCCCACGCCGGTGGGGCCGATCATCAGGATGTTCTTCGGGGTAATCTCGCTGCGCAGCGGCTCTGCCACCTGCTGGCGGCGCCAGCGGTTGCGCAGCGCGATGGCGACGGCGCGCTTGGCCTTGTGCTGGCCGATGATGTGCTGGTCCAGTTCGTGGACGATTTCCTGCGGGGTCATTTGCGTCATGACGTTCTCCGCCCGGCCGGCATGGCCGGGTCTTGCATTCTGGATTAGGCCGCGTCGTCCGGGCCCAGGGTTTCGATCAGGTGGTTGTGGTTGGTGTAGATGCAGATGTCGCCGGCGATCTCCAGCGATTTCTTCACCACCACTTCTGGCGCGAGATCAGTGTTCTCGAACAGCGCGCGCGCGGCGGACTGGGCGAAGGCGCCGCCGGAACCGATGGCGGCGATGCCCTGCTCCGGTTCCAGCACGTCGCCGTTGCCGGTGATGATCAGGGTGTGATCCTTGTCGGCGACAATCAGCATCGCCTCCAGCCGGCGCAACATGCGGTCGGTGCGCCAATCCTTGGCCAGCTCGACCGCCGACACCAGCAGGTTGCCCTGGTGCTTCTGCAGCTTGGCCTCGAAGCGCTCGATCAGGGTGAAGGCATCGGCGGTGCCGCCGGCAAAACCCGCCAGCACCTTGCCGCCGTGCAGCTTGCGTATCTTGCGCGCGGTAGCCTTGATCACGATATTGCCCAGGGTCACTTGCCCGTCCCCGCCCAGCGCCACGCGCTCGCCGCGACGGACGGAAACGATAGTGGTTCCGTCGAACTGCTGCATGTTTGGATTCCAGTAGATGATGGCCGGCGAGCTGCCGGCCTTTGTCCACAATATGCAGGCGATTGTACCGATTGCAAGCATCGGCAAGCCTTCAGAATCGGCTCACCGTAGAAAATGAGAATAGTTTGCGTTATCATCGACAACATGAAGTCGGCCCCTAATCTGCAATTATTCACCCTGGGCGGCGTACTGGCGGCGCACGTACTGGCGCTGTGGCTGTTGAATCAGCAGCATGCCAGCCAAGCGCCCATCACGCCGCCGCGCCTGGCGCGGATGGACATGATTGCGCTAGCGCCGCCCAGCCGGCCCGCGGCCTCGCCCCCGGCAACGCCCCAGCCATCCCAGCCATCCCAGCCATCCCGGCCACGCCAGGCCGAAGCCAAGCCGGCTCCGGCCAAGCCCGCGCCCAAAACGCCGCCGGTGCAAACCAGCAAGATGTCCAGCGAGACGCCTGCGCCGGCCCAAGCCATCAGCGCGCCTGCGACCGCGGCAGCAAGCGACGCGCCGAAGTCCGATGGCCAAACCGTCAGCGCAGGCAAGTCGCAAGCGATCACCGAGCCGCTGGCGCGCGGCGGCTATCTGAACAACCCGGCGCCGGCCTATCCCTCGCAATCGCAGGAGGACGGCGAAGCCGGCACCGTGCGCTTGCGCGTCCATGTCAGCGCCCAGGGCTTGCCGTTGGACGTGTCGGTGCAGGACAGCAGCGGCTTCCCTCGGCTGGACCGCGCCGCGCTGGCCGCCGTCAAACGCTGGCGTTTCATTCCGGCCAAGCGCGGCGAAGAACCGATCGCCTACACCTTTGTCGTTCCCGTTGAATTCTCTTTGAAATCGATCCGCTCATGAACATTCTCACCGTATTCCAACAAGGGGACGCCGTATTGATCACGGTGTTCATGCTCCTGATCCTGATGTCGGTGCTGACCTGGTACCTGATCATCGTGCGCGGCGCGCAGACCTGGCGCCTGCGCCGCGCCAACCGCGAGGCGGAAAGCCTGCTGTGGGGCGCGCCGAACTGGCAGCAGGCGGAAGACAGCCTGCGCCATAGCCAGTCGCAGTTCGCCAATCTGGCGCGCGCCGGCATCGATTCGCTGAAGCAATACCAGAGCCAGGCCGGGCGCGCGCTGGGCCAGGCCTGCGGCGTGGACGAGTTCCTGACCCGCGCCATCCGCAAAGTGCTGGCGCAGGAAAACGCCCGCCAGGAAGCCGGCCTGACCGTGCTGGCCTCGATCGGCTCCACCGCGCCGTTCATCGGCCTGTTCGGCACGGTCTGGGGCATCTACCACGCGCTGGTCAATATCGGCCACGCCGGCCAGATGAGCATAGGCGCGGTAGCCGGTCCGATCGGCGAGGCGCTGGTGGCCACCGCCGCCGGCCTGGCCGCCGCCATCCCGGCGGTGCTGGCCTACAATGCGCTGACCCGCGCCCAGCGCGTGATGTCGCAGGAGCTGGACTACTTCGCCCACGACCTGCACTCACAGCTGCTGACCCAGTCCGGAGACGGCCATGGCGTTCGGTAGTTTCAACCAGGGGCCGTCCGCGCCGATGGCGGAACCCAACACCACGCCGCTGGTGGACGTGATGCTGGTGCTGCTGGTGGTGTTCATCATCACCACGCCGCTGCTGACCAACGCGGTGCAGGTCGATCTGCCGCGCGCCCAGGCCGCCGAGCATCAGGCCAAACCGGAACAGATCCGGCTGACGGTGGACGCGGCCGGCAAGCTGTACTGGAACGACCAGCCGGTGGCGGAGGCTGATCTGCCGGCCCGCTTCGCCGCCGCCTCCGCCGCCAATCCCAACGTCGAACTGCACCTGTCTGCCGATAAAGCCGTGCGCTACGAAACGGTGGCCAAGGCGCTGGCCGCCGCGCAACAGAACGGCGTCGGCAAGATAGGCTTCGTCACCGCAGCGCAATAGCTATACTGATCAGTATGGTCTGCGCCAGCCGTGCACAGCGGCGCCCTCTGGCGCCGCAACCGATGCGGCGCTGTCCTGTCCAAACCCCTGCCTACCGCGCCGGCCGCGCAGCCGCCATCACATGACACTGGCTAGCGATGCCGCCGCGTGGCAATATCCTTGTCATTTACGCAAACTCGCCTTGCCGCGCCAGCAGACGCGGCCCAACCGATGGTTTCATCAAGATGCGAATTCCTGTTTCCCGCCTCAGCCTAGCCGCCATGCTGGCCTGCGCCGGCCACGCGGCCAACGCCGCGCGGCAACCCGTCAGCGAAGCGCCGCTTGCGCTGCAGACCAGCATCGATTGCCAGCACAATGCCGACAACAGCCTGGACTGCACCACCCGCAACCAATTCACCATCCTGAAGCCGGCCGGCAAGGACTTCCTGTCGCGCATCGACTTCACCTACCCCGATACCGACCGGCTGGACGTAGTCAGCGGCGAAGTGCGCCAGCAGGACGGCCGCGTGATCAAGCTGGAAAAATCGCAGGTGGAAACCCGCGCCGCGCCGAACCCCTATGCCGGCGTCAGCCGCGACAAGCAAACCTGGCTGGCCTTCCCCGAACTGGCCGTGGGCAGCGAGGTCCGCTACGAGGTGAAGCACCACATCGCCGCGCCGCCGCTGAGCCGCGAGCTGCTCTACCGGCTGGACTTCGACCCGGAGCCGGTCCGCTACGACGCTTACCATTTCGAACTGCGCTCCCCCCGCGCGCTGCTGTGGCGCGGCGAAAGCATGGACGGCTTTCAGGTGGCGGCCGCGGCCGACGGCAAGTCCATCACCATCGACCAACAAGGCGCGCGCTATCTGAATTTCACCAATGAATGGGACAACAGCGCCATCCGCCGCTGGCCGCGGCTGAGCATCGCCACCAGCGACCAACCGCAGCAGCACTTCGGCAGCTACGCCGCGCGCTACAACGAAATCCTGGCCGCCCCGCTGCCGCCGGGCGCCGCCGCCGTGGTGGCTGCCCAGCAAGGCAAGCCGGCGGCGCAGCAAGTTGCGGCCTTCATGCAGCACATCAACAGCCACTACCGCTATCTGAACGATCAGCGGCTGGCCGAGCGCGGCCTGGTGCCGTTCACCCTGGCCGAAATCGAGCAGCATGGGTACGGCGACTGCAAAGACCTGGCCACGCTGCTGACCGCCATGCTGCGCCATGCCGGCATCGCCGCCGAGCCGGCCCTGGTGTTCCGCGGCAATTTCGCGCCGGAACCGTTGCTGCCGGGTCTGGGCACCGTCAACCACATGATCGTGCGCGCGACGGTGGACGGCAAAGTGGCCTGGCTGGATGCCACCAATCCGTTCTTTGCCCCGGACCGCATCATGCCGGACCTGCAAGAGCGCGCCACCTATCTGATAGGCAGCGACGGCAGCGTGCGCCAGGAGCGCATCCCGCGCCAGGCCCCGACCACCGATATGGTGGTCAAGCGCCATGAAGTGCTGCGCCAGGACGGCAGCGCCCTGGTCTCCAGCGTCAGCGTGATGGCGGGCTGGCCGCTGGTGGAGCTGACCATGCGCGACCGTTACCAAGGCAGCAGCAGCAGCGAGCAGAGCATTTGCCGCGGCAGCGGCAACCAGCCGCAAGGCTGCAAGGTGGAGCGTGCCGCCACCGGCTTCCTGCTGCCGGACAGCTATCCGGTCCGCATCCAGTCCGTCGACACCCGGGCCGTAGAGAAGATTTCCGGGCTGTACTTGTACGATCCGCACCTGGACAAGCGCTGGAATGATTTCGACAACTACCGCAGCAACGGCAACCAGGCCGATGTCTATCTGGGCGATCCGGAAACCATGGAGCGCACCGTCACGCTGCAGGGCGCCAAGCCGATCCAGCCGCCGTTCAGCTGCCAGGCCCGCTCCCCCTGGTTCGATCTGGACCTGAAGCAGACATCCAGCGCCAGCGGCTTGCGCTATGAATTCCGCCTGACCCGCAAAGTGCGCTGGCTGGATCATGCCGACATCGCCAGCCCGGCGTTTGCCAAACTCAGCGCGGAAGCCCGCGCCTGCGTGACCCAGGCCCGCCAGATCATCAAGCTGTAAACCAGCCATGGCGGCATGCCGCGCAAGCGCATGCCGCCGCCCGGTTTTAAATCTGCCTATTGTTCCATAAAGAACAATTGAATAAATGCTTGCCGTGCCATGCTTAGGCCATGACAATGCCCCTTTGCCCGTACTACTACAAAGGGTAAGGTTCAGAAAGAAGCGAAGCATGGAACACACTCCCATCGCCGCGGGGCGCGAAATACAGCTGGCCCCAAACGAGCTGATCGTCAGCAAGACCGATCCCAGCGGCCACATCACCTACGCCAACCGCGTCTTCATGCGGATATCCGGCTATCCCGAGCACCTGCTGCTGGGCAAGCCGCATAACATCATCCGCCACCCCGACATGCCGCGCGGCGCCTATCGCCTGATGTGGCAAACATTGCAAAGCGGCCGTGAATTCTTCGCCGTGGTCAAGAACGCCACCATAGACGGCAATTACTACTGGGTGCTGGCAAATGTGACGCCGGACTACGACCTGCGCGGCAAACTTCAGGGCTATTATTCGGTGCGCCGGCCGCCCAGCCGCAGCGCCATTGCCGCCATCGAACCCATCTATGCCGAAATGCGCAAGATCGAAGCCGCCCACGGCAAGGCAGAAGCGCCGGACGCCTCGCGCGACTGGCTGCTGGCACAGTTGCAGGAAAAAGGCTGCAGCTATCAGGACTTCATACTGAACCTGAACGCCGATGTGCTCAGAGCCAAAGGAGTCAACGGATGAGCGCCCCCCACAAGCCCACGCCTTATCTGCATTCGCGGCTGGCAACCGGCCTGATCGTCATCAATATGCTGGCCTTGCTGGCCATAGGCGGCAACTACCTGCTGTCCGGTCTGCCCCGCCACCTTGTCAACCTGCTGCTGTTTGCCGGTTCGCTAGGCCTGTCCTGGTGGCTGTGGCAGAAAGTCCAGCGCACCTTCCTGCTGCTGGACACCCTGGCCAAGCAACTTCACCTGGCCTGCAGCGGCGAGCTGCACCACCGCAGCAGCCGCACCCGCTCAATGGGCGAAGCCGGCAAGGTGGCTTGGCAGCTGAACGATTTCCTGGATCTGGTGGAAACCTATTTCAAGGAAATCAACACCTGCTTCCAGGAAATCAGCAAGGGCAACTTCAGTCGCCGCCCGTTGAGCCAGGGCCTGCCCGGCATCCTGGCCAGTTCGCTGGACAGCGTGGACAAAGCCATTCAAACCATGGCGGAAAACGACGGTTTCGTGCGGCGCAACCGCCTGTCGTCGCAACTGGCCGCCCTGGGCAATCCGCACTTGCGGCAAGACCTGTCCGGCAGCCAGAGCGACCTGTCCGCCATCAGCCAGTCCATGGACGCCGTGGCCGGCATCACCCGCGACAACGCCGCCGGCGCGCGCGAAAGCCTGAACAGCGCGAACGAGCTGTCCGGCCATTTGCAAACCATAGCCGGCAGCGTAGCCAGCATGGACACGGCCAGTCAGATGCTGGCCAAGGAATGGCATGGCATTGAAAGCTCGCTGGCCGATATTTCCGCCATTGCCGACCAGACCAATCTCTTGGCGCTGAATGCCGCCATCGAAGCCGCACGCGCCGGCGAGATGGGCCGCGGTTTCGCCGTGGTGGCCGACGAAGTGCGCAAGCTGGCCGAGCGCAGCAAGAGCACGGCGCATCAGGTGCAGGAAGTGTTGGGCTCGCTATCGGCCCGGATCGACGACATGCAGACGCAGGCCAGCGCCGCCGGCAGCGTGGCTGGCGAGGTTCAAGCTTCGGTGGAGGCGTTCCGCCAGCGTTTCTCCAGCCTGGCCGAGCAATCGGATCTGGTATTGCGCCAGGTCAGCGATGTGCAGCAGAAATCGCAAACCTCGCTGCAGAAGGTGGGCCATGTGATCTACAAGCAAAGCGCCTATCACGCCGTGGAGGAGGCGCAGGCCATGGCGCCATCGCAAGAACTCGCGCCATGGATAGACGGCGACGGCGCGGCCCTGTTCGGCACCGCAGCCGTCCAGCCCTTGCGCGCGCCGCTGCAGAATCTGCAGCAGCAAGTGGAGGCCGCGGTGGCCGCCGCGGCGCAGAGCGGTCAACTCGACGATGCCGGCATCATCAGCAAGATGCAGGCGATGGAGCAGATCAGCGTCAAACTGCAGAACGAACTGGACAAGCTGGCGGCCGGGTAAGTCCCGACCATCGGCGTCCACACAACCGGGCCTTCAGGCCCGGTTTTTTCATGTATTGGCCCAGGAGGCGCGCCATAACCTGGCCGCCCTTTCTCCGGCTGACGCTTCGCATCGCCTCGCCACAGCCCGCACTCCACGCAGCCTCCCCCCATACAGCACCAGCCCTTACGCGCCGCAGGACTCGTCCCCCCCTGCGCCCAGGTTGCCTGAAGTGATTAGCCCTGGATTTGTGTCTATAACGCAATCAGCATGCCTTCGCACATTCATAGCATTTGCTTACGTAAATAAATAATGTATTTCATTATATAAATTACAAAATCAATCTTACACCAAGAGAAAAGCATATTTCCCCATGAATTTCCACTCATGAAAATACGTCCAATACCAAACCCTTCCTGCCGCCCCAAACAAAAAAACCGCCCCATCCAGGGGGCGGTTCGGCAACAGCACGGCCGGGTCATACAAACCAATGACCCCTGCTCAGAAAAATCCCAGCTTGTCCTCGCCATAGCTGACCAGCAGGTTCTTGGTCTGCTGATAATGCTCCAGCATCATCTTGTGCGTTTCGCGGCCGATGCCGGATTGCTTGTAGCCACCGAAGGCCGCGTGCGCCGGATAGGCGTGGTAGCAGTTGGTCCACACTCGGCCAGCCTCGATGTGGCGGCCCAGATAGAACGCCGTGTTGATATTGCGCGTCCACACGCCGGCGCCCAGGCCATACAGGGTGTCGTTGGCGATGGCCAATGCCTCGTCGCGGTCTTGGAAGGTGGTGACCGACACCACCGGGCCGAAGATTTCCTCCTGGAAAATGCGCATCTTGTTGTGGCCGTGGAACACCGTCGGCTGGATGTAGAAGCCGCCGGCCAGATCGCCGTCCAGTTGCGCGCGCGCGCCGCCGGCCAACAACTGGGCGCCTTCCTCGCGGCCGATGGCGAGGTAGCTCTGGATTTTGTCCATCTGCTCCCTGGACGCCTGCGCACCTATCATGGTGGACGGATCGAGCGGATTGCCCTGCTTGATCGCCGCGACGCGGGCCAGCGCCTTCTCCATGAAGCGGTCGTAGATGGACGCCTGGATCAGCGCGCGGCTGGGGCAAGTGCACACTTCGCCCTGATTCAGCGCGAACATCACAAAACCTTCGATGGCCTTGTCGAAGAAGGCGTCGTCCTGCGCCGCCACGTCGTCGAAGAAGATGTTCGGCGACTTGCCGCCCAGCTCCAGCGTCACCGGGATCAGGTTCTGGCTGGCGTACTGCATGATCAGGCGGCCGGTGCCGGTCTCGCCGGTGAAGGCGATCTTGGCGATGCGTTTGGAGCTGGCCAGCGGCTTGCCGGCCTCCACGCCAAAGCCGTTGACCACATTCAGCACGCCGGGCGGCAGCAGATCGCCCACCAGTTCCATCAGCACCAGGATGGACAGCGGCGTCTGTTCGGCCGGCTTCAGCACCACGCAGTTGCCGGCGGCCAGGGCCGGCGCCAGCTTCCACGCCGCCATCAGGATGGGGAAGTTCCACGGGATGATCTGGCCCACCACGCCCAGCGGCTCATGGAAGTGATAGGACACGGTATGGGCGTCGATCTCGCCCAGGCTGCCTTCCTGCGCGCGCACGCAGGCGGCGAAATAGCGGAAATGGTCGATGGCCAGCGGGATGTCGGCGGCGCGGGTTTCGCGTATCGGCTTGCCGTTGTCCCAGGTCTCCACCTCGGCCAGCAGGGCCAGATTGGCCTCCATGCGGTCGGCGATCTTGTTCAGGATGATGGCGCGCTCGGTCACCGGAGTATGGCCCCACTGGAAGCGGGCCGCGTGGGCGGCATCCAACGCCAGCTCCACATCTTGCTCGTCGGAACGCGGAATCTCGCACAGCGGCTTGCCGGTGATGGGCGTGACGTTTTCGAAGTATCGGCCGTTCACCGGCGGCACCCATTTCCCGCCGATGTAGTTGGCGTAGCGTGATTTCAGCGGAAAGCCGGGTTGCAGGTTTGCCATCGCAGTCTCCTTGGTGGTAATGAACCCCTGGCTTGGGGATCACGCCACAGTGCAAGCGGCGTGCCAACCTCTACCCATACTGCATGGCAACATCTGGCAAAGCGTCAAGCTGCGCGGCATGCGGCGAAACCACATTGCAATGCAGCATATTTTCTTCCCAATCAGCCACTTGCCACGCCTGGCAAAGCACCGATAATCGGCAAAACCGCCCACCAAACTGTCGCAGGCTGACACAGCTGTCGCACCGCGACGGCACAGCCTGCAGGAGACGCGCATGACCCAGGCTGCCCGCCTGCCGCTGGACGAGATCCGCCGCCGCTTCTTCACCGACCAGCCCTTGCCCGGCCATGCCTTGCCGCCATCCATCCTCCATTCCTGGCAACGCTGCCGCGGCCTGGGCCTGCCCACAGGCGGCCGGGGCGGAGAGCGGCTGGAGGAAGCCGCATTGCGCCAACGGCGCGAAGCCAACGCCGGCTGGCTGGAAGCCGCGCGGCCGGCCCTGGCCGGCCTGTACGAACAGGTGGCCGGGCATGAGCTGGCGCTGGTGGTGGCCGACAGCCAAGGGCTGATACTCGACGAGAGCGGCGACATCGGCTTTCTGGACAAGGCGGCGCGGTTGGCGCTGGCCCCGGGCATGGACTGGAGCGAGGCGGCGCGCGGCACCAACGCCATCGGCACCGCGCTGGCCGCGGCGGACAGCATGCTGGTGCGCGGCGCGGAGCATTACCTGGAGCGCAACCGCGCCCTCAGCTGCGCGGCCAGCCCCTTGCTCGGCCCGCAAGGCCAGATGCTGGGCGTGCTGGACATCAGCGGCGCCAGCCGTAAGCTGGGCGAGACGCAGCTGCAAGCATTGCGCGCCGCGCGCGGCCAGATCGAGGCCTTGCTGCTGAGCGAGGCGGCGCGCAGCGGCTGGCGATTGAGCCTGCATCGCGACCCGCGGCTGCTGGACAGCCCGGCCGCCTGCCAACTGGTTTTCGGCGAAGACGGCCGGCTGCTGGCCGCCAACCGCGCCGGGCTGGCCCTATGCGGCCTGGAACCGGGCGACTGGCGGCCGCGCCACTTCGCCGCCCTGTTCGGCCAGAGCCTGGAGCACTGGCTGAGCCGCCACGGCGAGGCGCTGGGCGCATTGGGGATCGGGGCGCAGCAGGCATCGGCCCGGCTGCGTCCGCCCGCCGCCAAGCACCGCCCGGCGCAGCCAGCAGCGCCATCCCACAGCGCGCCCGCGCTGGACGGCTTATCTGCGCCCCTGTTCGCCACCGCCTTGAAACTGCTGGAAGCCGACATCCCGGTGCTGATCCTAGGCGAGACCGGCACCGGCAAGGACAGGCTGGCGCGCGCCGTGCACGATCACGGCAGCCGCCGCGGCGCGCCGTTTGTCGCGGTCAACTGCGCGGCGATTCCGGAAGGGCTGATCGAGGCCGAATTGTTCGGCTACCAGAGCGGCGCCTTCACCGGCGCCAGCCGCCAGGGCAGCAAGGGCCGGCTGCGCGAGGCCGATGGCGGCGTGCTGTTCCTGGATGAGATAGGCGACATGCCGCTGAGCCTGCAGGCGCGGCTGCTGAGGGTATTGCAGGAGCGCGAAGTGACGCCGTTGGGCGGCGGGCCGGCGCAGCGGCTGGACATCCGGCTGATCTGCGCCACCCACCGCGACTTGCGCGCGCGGGTGGCCGAAGGCGCCTTTCGAGCCGACCTGTACTACCGGCTATGCCATTATCCGCTGACGCTGCCGCCGCTGCGCGAACGCGGCGACGTAGCGGCCATCGCCCAAAGCATGCTGGACGGCATGGGCGCCGCCCGGCGCGGCATCGCGCTGTCGCCCGCCCTGGCCCAGGCCATCCGCGGCTACCGCTGGCCGGGCAATCTGCGCGAGCTGTCCAACCTGCTGGCCACGCTGTTGGCGCTGGCCGACGATGGCGCAACGCTAACCCTGGAGCATCTGCCGGCCGCGCTGCGCGCGGATATGGCCAGCGCGGGCCATGCCGTGACGGAGAGCGCGCTAGAGCAAGTGCTGCGCCGCTGCGGCGGCAATGCCAGCGCAGCGGCGCGGGCGCTGGGCATCAGCCGCTCCACGCTGTATAGGCGGCTGGCAAAGAAGGGCTAAACCTCCGCCCCCATCAAGCCAGCCAGCTCGCCGCGCAACCAACGCAAGCCAGGATGGCCGTGGCTACGCTCGTGCCACGCCATGGCCACGTCGAAGCGGCGCAGCGGAAACGGGCACTCCCGCAGCTGCACGCGTTCGCGGCAGGCCAAGGCCAAGCGTTCCGGCAGCAAGGCGACGCAATCGGTCTGGGCGACGATTTCCGGCACCAGCAAGAAGGACGCGGCCGACAGCGCCACCCGCCGCGCCACGCCTCGCTCCGCCAGCGCCGCATCCACCGTCGTGGAGAAATCGCCCGTGCCCAGCGATACCACCACATGCTCCAGCGTCAAATAATGCTCCAGCGTCACTTCGCCTTGCAGCGCCGGATGACCGTGGCGGCCGATCAGCACATAGCGGTCATCGAACAAGAATCTGGCGTGCAGGCTGTCCGGCGCGCAATCGGGACTGATCAGCGCCAGATCGACTTCGCCGCGTTCGGTCTGCACCAGCAGCCGGGCCGGCTCCAGATTGCGCACCGCCACGCGGATGCCGGGCGCGGCCTCGCGCAAGCGCTGCAGCAGCGGAATCACCGCCACCGCCTGGGCGTAGTCGGTGCAGGCGATGTTCAAAGTCATGTGTGCCGTGGCGGGATCGAAATCCTGATGCGATGCCAGCATGTCGCGCACTTGGCGCAAGGCATCGCGCAGGGGCGCGAGCAGCGCCTCGGCCTTGGCGGTCGGCCGCATGCCGTGCGGCGCCGGAATCAGCAGCGGATCGCCGAATTGCTCGCGCAGCCTGGCCAATTGCGCGCTGACCGCCGGCTGGCTCAAGTGCAGCCGCGCGGCGGCGCGGGTGACATTACCTTCTTCCAGCAGCGCTTCCAGCGTTTGCAGCAGATTCAGATCGAGGCGTTTGGTATCCATAGGATGAATAGCTAGCAAGAAATCTATCAATTTCACTTATCTATCATATCCGGCCACACTGCGGCCACCTTGATCTGATGCCACGGAGCCCCCATGAGCCACACCGTCCTGCTGGTCTACGCCCAGCCTGAACCAACCTCGCTGACCCGCAGTTTCGTCGACGCCGCCGTCGACACCCTGAGCCGCAACGGTCATCGCGTCCTGCAGTCAGACCTGTACGGCATGCGCTGGAAAGCGGTGCTGGACGCCGACGACTTTCCGGACCGCGCCGATCCCGAGCGCCTGTCCTTCATCGCCGAATCCGGCCACGCCTACGCCGCCGGCACGCAGCCGCCCGATGTGGCGGAGGAGCAGCGCAAGCTATTGGCCGCCGACGCGGTGATCTTTGTGTTTCCGCTGTGGTGGTATGGCATCCCGGCCATTCTCAAGGGCTGGTTCGAGCGCGTTTACGCCTATGGTTTCGGCTACGGCTATCAGGGCCAGGGCAACCGGCTGCGCTACGGCGACGGCCTGCTCAAGGGCAAGCGCGCGTTGCTGGCGGCGATGGTTGGCGGCGGCGAGCAAGACTACGGTCCGCGCGGCATCAATGGGCCGTTAAAGGAGCTGTTGTTTCCAGTGACCCATGGCTGCCTGTTCTACCCAGGCATGGACGTGCTGCCCATCCACGCAGTGTACGGCGTCAACCATCTGAGCCGGGAGGAAGTGGCAGACCAGCTGAAGCACTGGCGACGCCGGCTGGCCGGCTTGTTCAACGAGGCCCCGATTCCGTTCCGCCGCCAGAACGGCGGCGATTATCCGGACGGCCATCAATTAGCCGATGATATCGCGCCGGAAATGTCAGGCATCTGGGCGCATGTGGCCTTGCCGCGCTGCTACGCGCCGCCGCAGACCAAGGAAGCCGTCGAGCAATAAAAAAAGCGGGAAGCCTGGCTTCCCGCCTGTTTCACGCTTCCGATTCGATCAGAAACCGAACGCCGCCCGCTCCTCGGCGGTCAGGTGGCGCCATTCGCCCACCGGCAGGTCGCCCAGGACAATCGCGCCCAGACTTTCGCGGTGCAGCGCCTCGACGCGGTTGCTGGCCGCCGCCACCATGCGCTTCACCTGGTGGTACTTGCCCTCGGTGATGGTCAGCAGGATGGTATGGGCGTCGATCTGCTCGATGCTGTCGGCGGCGAACTCGCGCGCCTCGTCGTTGAGGTAGACGCCGCTTTGCAGCTTGGCGATCAACTCCGCCGTCGCCTCGTGCTTCAGCGTGACGCGGTAAACCTTGGGCACCAGCTTCTTCGGCGAACTCAGGGCGTGGATGAACTGCCCATCGTTGGACAGCAGGATCAGGCCGGTGGTGTCCACATCCAGCCGCCCCACCGCCGACAGGTCCAGATTGGAAAACTGGTCCGGCAGCAGGCGGTAGATGCTGGGATGGCACTGCGGCTTGTGCGAGGTTTCGTAATTGGCCGGCTTGTGCAGCAGCAGATACAGCGGGCCGGTCACCAGCGGCCACGGCTCGTCGTCCACCACCAGGCTGGCGATGTCGGCCAGTTCATATTGGGCGCGGTAGTTGTCCACCACCTCCCCGTTCACTTGCACCAGGCCATATTCGATCAGCTGGCGACACTCCTTGCGGCCGCCAAAGCCTTGTTGTTGCAACAGTCGATAGAGTTCCATGCAGCGATGGTAGCACGCGCGGCAGGCGCGCGCCGGCCTCAGGACAGCATCTGGATCGGCGCGGCGACGCAAACGCGGTCGCGCCCTTGCTGCTTGGCTTGGTACAGCGCCTCGTCCGCCGCCAGCACCACGCTCTCGGCGTCTTCGCCATGCAGCGGGCACAGCGCCAAGCCGATGGACAGCGTCACCGACAAGGTATGGCCCAGCGCGTCTATCTCCATGGCACGCACCGCCTCGCATAGCTGTTGCGCCTTGGCGAAAGCCGCGTCCAGCGAGGCCCCGGGCAGCAGCACGAAGAATTCCTCGCCGCCATAACGGCAGACAATGTCGCCGCTGCGGAAGTGATCGCTGAGATACGCCCCCAGCGCGGTCAGCACCGCGTCGCCGCAGCGATGGCCGTAGGTGTCGTTGACGCGCTTGAAGTGGTCGGCGTCCACCATCAACACCGCCACGTCGCGGTGCAGCGCCAGCATGTGATCCAGCACCCGCGGCAGGATGTCATCGAGGTGACGGCGATTGAACAGGCCGGTCAGCGGATCGCGCAGCACCTGGTCACGCAGCCCCTGCTGCAGCCGTTCGATCTCCTCTACCTTGCGGCGCAGCGAGGCATTGGCATCGCGCAGATTCTGCTCCAGCCGCTTGCGCTCGCTGATGTCGTTGATGCCGTTGATGGCATACCAAACCTTGTCGCTCTTGACCACCGAACAGGAAATCAGCGCCCAGAATTCTCGCCCCTGCGCGTTTTTCAGCTTGACCTCCCGGTCCGCCACCCGGCCGTTGACGCGCAACGCCTGCGCCACATCCTCCCGCTCTTGCGGATTAACGTAGAAATCCTGCACCCGCAGCGCGCGCGATGGATGCAGATGGGTGCCGAACAGCTCCTCTGCGCGCTCGTTGGCATAGATCAGCTCGCCGCCGGCCAGCCGGTTCATCGCCAGGGGAAATGGCGCCGCATCCGCCATCAGCCGCAAGCGGGCCTCGCTCTCCACCAACTGGCTGGTCCGTTCGCCGACTTTGGCTTCCAGCGACTGGTTGGCCTGCAACAGGTTGCGCTCCACTTGGCGCCGCTCTTCCAGCAAAGCGCCGAACACCAGCAGCGTCACCGACTGCACCAGGCCCAGCAGCGCCACATTCAGCAGCGACTCATCGATGGTCGGCGCGATGGCCAGCGCGCCGGCCTCGAAACGGATGCCCGCCAAGGCCAGCGCGACAATCGCCAGGGCCAGCGCGTGCGCCAGCAGCAGCTGGCTGCGGAAAGCCAGCCACAGCAAAGGCATGATGAAAAGGTACGGCAGAATGGCGTAGTGGCCGCCGCGCCCGGGCAGCGCGCAGCACACCAGCGCCGCCAGCGACAGCGTGGCGCCGGCCACCAGCGAAGTCTCGCGCCAGCAGGCCCCGCCGCCGCATGAGCGCTCGGTGCGGCCGGCCAGCAGCAGAATCGGCGCCAGCGTCAGCAGCAGCACGGCATCGCCCAGCCAGACCCGCGCGAATGCCCAGGCCAGTTCCGGCAGCTGGTGCCGGTAAGCAGGCAACAGCACAAAGACCCTGCCCAACGCCGCCAGCAGGCTGCCCAGCGCCACCGGCCCAGCCAGAAAGGCCAGCACATCGGCCTGACGGAAAAAGGGCCGACTCCGCCGCGGCGGCAGATAGGCGCTGAACAAGGCCGCAGCCAGGCCGCTGGCGGCCAGCAACAGCCACTCGGCCAGCAGCAGCCCCGGCTCGCCCCAGGCCAGCCACAGCAAGCCCAGCGCCAGACCTGGCCAGACTCGCCGCCCCAGACGCAACAGCATGGCCAACGCCAGCGGCAGGCCCAGCTGCAGCCAGTGGGAATATGGCGACGGCAGACACGCTGCCAACAGCGCGGCGAACAGCGCGCAGGCCGCGGCTACCGCCGCCTGTAAAACAGCCAACGCCCCCCAGCTGCGCCAAGCCGCATCGCGAACCGACATCTCGACTCCATCCTGTATGGGCGGGCCGTCGCCGCGCCTGATTATGCATCTCAGATTAGTCTTGAAAAGCCGGCAAATCCATCAAATTCCCGCCTTATCCTGTGAAGGACTATTGCCGTGCCGCATCGGCATGCAGCTTGCGGTTTATCTTGCTGATTCCGCTTGGTATTGTTCAGATGATGGCAATCATATGAAACCCTGGAGCAAGCATGCGCTATCCAGACGCACACAAGACCCAGACCCGCCAGCGCATCGTGGCGATGGCAGCCTTGCGTTTCCGCGCCGAAGGCTTGGCCGGCGTGGGCATCGCCAACCTGATGGCCGACCTTGGCCTGACCCATGGCGGCTTCTACGCCCATTTCGACAGCAAGGAGCAACTGGTGGCCACCGCCTGCAGCCAGGCCTTGCAACAGCTGAACCAACACTGGCGACAACTGCTGGAGCAGGCGGCGCCGGGCGAATGCATGGCGGCGCTGGCCAGCGACTACCTCAGCCCGGCCCACCGCGATCTGCCCGACTCCGGCTGCGCGCTGGCCGCGCTGGCCGGCGAGCTGGCGCGCCAGGGCGTCACAGTCCGCCAGCAAGTCGCCGGCGAGCTGGAGGCGATACTGGCCACGCTGGCGCACGCCAGGCAGCGCGACGGCCAAGCGGATAGCGCACTGGCCGACCTGGCCATGATGGTGGGCAGCCTGTCGCTGGCGCGGCTGATAGACGATGCGGCACTGTCTCAACAGCTGCTGCAACAGGCGCGCGAAAGGTTTGTCGCGTCAAAATAGCAATGTCATGATTTTGCTTTTTTCCGGCAAAATCATGCATAACGGTCCCTATCGATATGAAGAGCGCTGGCTGCGCGTGCTGGCGGCGTTGCGCGCGCCCAAGCCCGATGCCGGACAGATCGACGATCTGCGCAACCTGCTGAATGACCCGATGCGCGGCAACGGCGAGCAAGTTCGGGTTTGGCTGGAGCGTGGCAAAGCGGCCGGCGTGGTCGGCTGGGTCGCCGCCAATGTGCCGCGCAACGGCGAACTCTATGGCGGGCCCCTGCTAGCCGCCAATCGCCCCGCGCTGGACGGTTTGATTGAGACGCTGCTGCAAGAAGCCGCCGTGGCTGGCGCGCGCTTCGTCCACGTCAGCGCCGCAGACACTGAGCAAGGCAAGCATGCCGCCTTGCTGGCGCATGGTTTCCAGCCGCACTTTGATTTTCTGACGCTGAGCGCGCCGAGCGCCGCCATCTTGCCTCGCCCCATGCCAAAAGAATGGAAGCGTGTCGAGACCATGGCAGTGGATTGGACCAGACTAGCCGCATTGTTCGCGCGCTGCTTCGCTGAGGTTCCGCATGTGCCGTACCACTCCCCGGAAAAACTGAGGGAGGATTGGCTAAGCGCCGATGACGCCGCCAGCCAGGTGTGGGCGGCGCCGGATGGCAGCTACCGCGCCTTTCTGCTGGCGTGCGCTGCGGGACAGGTGGAGGCGGTAGGCGTCGATCCGCGCGACACCGGACAGGGCATCGCCGCCGCAATGTACGCGGTGGCAGCAATCGCGTTGCAGTCACGGGGCATCGAAGCCATGGAAGCGCTAGTCGCCGACTGCAATGCCGGCTCGCTGGCCTTGCATCGCAAGCTTGGCTTTGTCGAGACCTGCCGCAGACAGGTCTACCGCCATACGCTGGCGGTGCCGATATAAGCGCTCCCTACGGCGCCACGCTGCGCGGCTGCAGGCAGGCCTCGCGTGTCTCCTGCAGCAAGCGCTCGAAGTCGCCGCTGTCCTGCAAGGCCTTCAAGCCGCGGTTGAAACGCTCCACCAACTCCGGTCCGCGCGCATGCTTGCGCCAGATGACCACATGCAGCGGCGCCGCCCAGAACGTCTTGTTCTGCGCCTCCAGCACCGCCCCCTGCGCCGGACTGAAGTGGTGGGCGATCAAATATTTGCCCACCTCCTGGTCGATGGGAAACAGGTCGATGCGACCGGCTATCAATTTGCGCAGATTGATCAGATCGTCCGGCGCGTTATCCACCGTCAACGTGCCATTCTTGACCTGGGCGTCGAAATCGTCGGAATAGAAATTGCCGACGGTGATGCCGACCCGCGCGCCCTTCAGTTCGCTCCAGCGGCTCCACGCCAACGGGTGGTCCTTGCGCTGGAAGAACACCATGCGCGCCGACAGCACCGGCTGCGTATACAGCAAGTCGCGCTTGCGCTCGGCGGTCGGCGCCCAGCCGAAGCTGCCGTCCACCTGGCCGTTGCGGGCCGATTGCAAGGTGCGGTTGTTGGGGTAATAGCGGAAAGCGACGTCAACGCCGCCGCGGGCGAAGGCTTCCTTCACCAGCCGCGACAGTATCCCGTCGTAAGGCAGCTCCTGGCCCATATACGGCGGCCATTCCTGATTGGACAGGGTGATCTTGAGGCGCGGGGCAGCCTCAACTGGAGTCGCCAGCAGCGCAACCCAGCTCAGGATACCCAGCAGCATGCCGTGGTATCGCATTGTTTTCCCGATTCCTGCAATGAACGAGCTGTCAGTTTGTTTTATATGCTGTGGACAGTCTCTTCGTGAGAATAACTGGCAATACCATTCGCATCAATGAAAAACGCCCGGTGTAATTTACACCGGGCGTCGTTTGCATGCTGGCTCAGCGGCTCTTCGGCGGCGTGAACAACGCGGCTTTCGGCGCGGCAGGCTTGCCGCTGCGGCTGCCTTCGGAACGGGCGTTCTGGCCCTGCCCTTGGCGCGGACCGCCGGTGCGGCCATGGCCGGCCGGCTTGCTTTCGGTTTGATGGCGCGGTTTGGACGCCGGGTTGCGCGGCTGTTGGCTGCGTCCCTGTCCTTGACCGCCACGGCCTTGTCCGCGGCCGCGCGCGCCGCCGCCCATCGGAATCGGCTCCGGCTTGACGTTGAGGTCGGCCTCATAGCCCGGCACGGTGAAGCGCTCGATCGACATCTTGATCAGCTTTTCGATGTCGCGCAGGAAGTTGAACTCGTCGACGCAGACCAGCGACAGCGCTTCACCCGGCGTGCCGGCGCGGCCGGTGCGGCCAATGCGGTGCACATAGTCTTCCGGGACGTTGGGCAGCTCGAAGTTGACCACGTGCGGCAGTTGGTCGATGTCCAGACCGCGCGCGGCGATGTCCGTCGCCACCAGCACCTGCAGCTCGCCGCTCTTGAAGTCAGCCAAGGCGCGGGTACGCGCGTTCTGGCTCTTGTTGCCATGGATGGCGGCGGCCGAGATGCCGATCTTGTCCAGCTTCTCCGCCAGGCGGTTGGCGCCGTGCTTGGTGCGGGTGAACACCAGCACCTGGAACCAATTGTGCTCGCGGATGAGATGGATCAATAGATCGGTCTTCTTGTCGCGGTCAACCAGGTGTACCTTCTGCGTCACCAGCTCGTTGGTGGTGTTGCGGCGCGCCACTTCCACCAGCTTGGGGTTGTCCAGCAGCTTGTCGGCCAGCGCCTTGATCTCGTCGGAGAACGTGGCCGAGAACAGCAGGTTCTGCCGTTTGGCCGGCAGCTTGGCCAGCACCTTCTTGATATCGTGGATGAAGCCCATGTCCAGCATGCGGTCCGCTTCGTCCAGCACCAGGATCTCCACGCCGGACAGGTCCACCGTCTTCTGGCCGACATGGTCCAGCAGACGGCCCGGTGTCGCCACCAGGATGTCCACCGAGGAACGCAGCGCCTTGATCTGCGGATTGATGTTGACGCCGCCGAACATCACCAAGGACTTCAAAGGCAGGTATTTGCTATAAGTACGGACAGACTCCTCCACCTGGGCGGCCAGCTCGCGGGTGGGGGTCAAAACCAGGGCGCGCGGCCGGCCGGCATGGTGGCTGGGCGAACGCATCAACAGTTGCAACAGCGGCAGCGTGAAGCCGGCAGTCTTGCCGGTGCCGGTCTGCGCGGCGGCCAGCAGGTCGCCGCCTTGCAGCACTTGCGGAATCGCTTGCGCCTGGATAGGCGTGGGCGTGGTATAACCGGTATCGGCTACGGCGCGCAGCAAGGGGTCTGCCAGGCCTAGGTCGGCAAAGGTAAGATCGGACATAATATGCTCCTGCGACGGCCTATCGCAGAACTGCGACCAATCCAGGCTGACGGGATAGTGTGAGTTGAAACTCGTGGAGTGAAGAACGTGCGGGACTGGTACTCGCACGAAGCGTCGCAGTGTACAGGCAATCGATGGCGATGGGAACTCGCCGCCGGCCCTGCCAGCTCTGCCGCAACGATGCGGTGGTTTTTTGTTGTCGTTTTTGAGGATTGAATATGCCCATAGCCCCTACCAGGCTGATAGGCTCTTTGCTGTTGCTGCCGGCGCTGGCGCTGGCGGGCAAGAACGACCGCCCGCATGTTGGCGGCGCCGAACATACGACCGTCGAGGCAGCCAAACCGGTGGCGGAAGCTCCGCAGGTCGCCACCGACTTCCACTGCGATCAGCCGGCCAACGCCGTGGAAAGCATGGTGTGCCAGGACGACGGCCTGACCCGGCTGGACAACCGGCTGGAGAAGTTCTACGCCCAGGCGCTGGCCAAGGCGGATCAGACCGGCAACAACGCGCGCGGCAAGCTGATCAATGAACAGAAGCGCTGGGTCAAGTCATTGAAGGACTGCATGAAGGAAGAGGATCCCCACATGTGCCTGGGCGACACCTACATCCTGCGCATTTCCCAACTGCAGGCGGCCTGGGCGCTGGCGCCGTCCCTGACGCCGTTGCGCTATCTGTGCAAGGGCCAGCCGGACAGCACCATCCTGGCGACCTTCTACCGCACCCGCCCCGCCACCGCCAAGCTGGAACGCGGCAATTCGCTGGTCATCGTGCACCAAGGCATGAGCGGCAGCGGCGCCCGCTACCAGGGCCAGGGCGTCGAATTCTGGATCAAGGGCCGCGACGCCAGCGTCAATTGGCGCGGCGAATCGCTGGAATGCACCACGCAGCCGACGCCGTAAACCCTACCCGTCGCAGGACGGACCAACGCACGCCGACGGCTGGATTTTGTCAGCCGCGCGCCGCCCCAACATGGCGCCATTGACGCGCTGCGGTTAGAATCGGACGCCCGCGCCATCCTGCGCCGGGCGCAACCCGAATCAGCAAAGACCCGCCATGGCCCTGAACGCCACCATCTACAAAGCCACGCTCATCCTGTCCGACATGGACCGCGGCTATTACGCCACCCACTCCCTGACCCTGGCCCAGCACCCGTCGGAAACGCTGGAACGGATGATGCTGCGCATCGTCGCCTTCGCCCTGCACGCCAGCGACACGCTGGCCTTCACCCGCGGCCTGTGCGCGGACGACGAGCCGGAGCTGTGGCAGAAGAACTATTCCGACGAGATTGAGCTGTGGGTAGAGCTGGGCGAGCCGGACGAAAAACGGCTGAAGAAAGCCTGTTCGCGTTCTGACCGCGTGGCGCTGTACAGCTATGGCGGCCGCGCCAGCGAAGTATGGTGGGGACAGAATGAGAGCAAGCTGTCGCGGCTGGACAAGCTGGAAGTGTTTCGCATCGATTTCGAAGCGTTGCAGGCGCTGGCCGCGCTGGCCGAACGCAGCATGCAGCTGACCGCCACCATCCAGGACGGCCAGCTGTGGCTGTCGAACGACGCTCAGAACGTCTTGATCGCGCCGTTGCGGCTGAAGTGACGCGCCAGCCAGCCGCCCAGCCGCTGCCACAACCCTAGCGGCGGCGGCAGGCAGCCATGGCCCAGTCGCAGCCGCGCCAACTGCCGGCGCTGACGCAGCGTCTGTCCGCCATCGCGCTTGGCGGGCAGGCGGCTCAGAATCACCACCCCGCACGCCTCGCGGCAGCTGCGGCGCAATGCGCTTCGGACGGGAACGGCCATCCCGCTCTCCTAGCTTTGGTCAACGTCAGAAGCGTAAAGAGGCCCAGCTAAATTTGCGGCAAAAAACCGGCCGGCTCGCATAAAAATTGGCTAAATCCGCCAGACCGGCTTTATGCTGTTCCACGTGAAACCTTGCGGAAAACCGGTCCATGCTTAGCCTGCGTCCCGCTGATAGCGACGACATCCCCCTCATAGCCGCCCTCCACGCGCAAAGCTGGCGCGCGAGCTATCGCAGCATCCTGCCTGACGCTTACCTTGACGAGCGCGCCGATGGCGACAGGCTTGCCGTATGGCGCGCCCGTTTCGCCTCTGAAACGCCGCTCTGGGTGCGCATCGCCTGCTGGGGGGACGAGCCGGTCGGTTTCGTCTGCCTGTTGCCGGACGAGGCGCCGGAACTGGGCGTTTATCTGGACAATCTGCATGTGCGCGGCGATCAGCAAGGACGCGGCATCGGCCGAGCGCTGATGGCAGCCGCAGCGGCCGAGGCTTGCCGCATCGCGCCGGGCAGGCCGCTCTATCTTTGGGTCTACGAGCGCAATACCGATGCCTGCGCCGTGTATGCCAGGCTAGGCGGCGAAGTGCTTGAGCGCCGCGAGGAGGACACCGCGGCCGGCACCCGCGCCATCGCGCTGCGCTTTCACTGGACCGACCCTGCCCGGCTTTGCCAACCAGGAATCTGAGCGCCAGCCGTACTGCGGCGCTTACAATACACGCCATGGCTACTCTCAAATACCTGCCGCAATATCCGCCGTCGCTGGTGCAACAGGCGCAAGCCCTGTTCGACGCCGGGGAGCTGCCCGCCCTGCTGCGCCGCAAATACCCGGACCCGCACGACGTGCAAACCGACAAGGCGCTGTATCAATTTGTCGCCGCGCTGAAGCAACGCTATCTGAAAAACGCGCCGCTGCCGTCCAAGGTGCTGTACGACAATCAACAGCACCCGTTGAAAGGCACGCTGGGCACCAACACCACGATTTCCAGGGTGCAGGGCGGCCGGCTGAAAACCAAGAGCGAGATCCGCATCGCCGCGCTGTTCCGCGAACTGCCGCTGCCCTTCTTGCAGATGATCGCTGTGCACGAGCTGGCTCACCTCAAGGAGCGCGACCACGGCAAGGCCTTCTACCAGCTGTGCTGCCACATGCTGCCGGAGTATCACCAGCTGGAATTCGACCTGCGGTTGTGGCTGAACTGCCGCGAGCGGGAGTCCGGCTGAACAGGCAATTTATTCCCTAAAAGAATAACAAATCAATCCATTATTATTTTTATTGCAGATCGCCCCGCGCTACAGTCCAGACATCGACCCACGCGAAGGCCAGCCATGCTCCCCCTGCTGCAAGCATTTGATCTGATCATCCAGCCCGGCTGGCGCAACTCCGGCGCCGAGCACTGGCAAAGCCACTGGCAGCGCCGCCTGGGCGCGCGCCGAGTGGACAACGCCGACTGGGAACGCCCGCAACTCGAGGACTGGCTGGACGGCCTGGACGCGGCGCTGGCGCGCTGCAGCAAGCCGCCGCTGGTCATCGCCCACAGCCTGGGTTGCGTCACCGTCGCCCACTACGCCGCCCGCCACCCGGACCGCATCGCCGGCGCGCTGCTGGTGGCGCCGGCCGACGTGGAGCGCGCCTTCGCGCCGGCGGAGTTGCTGAACTTCGCCCCGGTGCCGCGCCAGCCGCTGCCCTTCCCGGCGCAGATTGTCGCCAGCAGCAACGATCCGTTCTGCAAATCGGCGCGCGCCGCGCGCATGGCGGGTTACTGGCGGGCGCCGATCACCTGGCTGCAGCACGCCGGCCATATCAATATCGACTCCGGCCACCGGCAATGGGAGGAAGGCTGGCCCTTGCTGCTGCGGCTGGCAACGCGCGCCGGCCACCGTCTGCAATCCCAGGCGGCTCCAGCCAACGCGGCGCTGGTCTAAACTGAAACATCGTTTCTCTCGCGGTCCGTCGCCATGCGCCTCGCCACCGTCCTTTTGGCCAGCCTGCCGTTTTTCCTCGCCTGCGCCCCGGCACAAGCCGCCGCGCCGCAACGGATAGGCATCACGGTGGGCGCGCTGGATAATCCGTTCTATCAAGCGCTGACGCGCGGCGCGATCCAGACCGCGCACCGTCTCAATCCATCGGTGCAAGTCATTTCGCTGTCCGCCAACTTCAACCTGCCGCGACAGCGCGAGCAAATGCAACAGTTGATAGAACAGAAACCGGATCTGATCCTGCTCGGCGCGGTGGACAGCCGCGCCATCGCGCCGCAAGTTCGGGCGGCGCGCGCCGCCGGCATTGTGGTGGTGGCGGTGGATGTGGATGCGCCGGGCGCCGACGGCACGGTGAAGTCGGACAACCGCCAGGCCGGCGAAATCAGCTGCCGCCACCTGGCCCGGCAGCTGGGCGGCAAGGGCGCGCTGCTGATCCAGAGCGGGCCGCCGGTCAGTTCGGTCAGCGACCGTATCGCCGGCTGCCGCGCCGCGCTGGCATCCTTTCCCGGCATCCGCGTGCTGAACGGCGTCAACGGCCAGGGCTCCAGCCTGGGCGGCCAGCGCGCGCTGCAAAGCGATCTGGCGCGCTTCGCCGCCATAGACGCGGTGTTCGCCACCAATGACCGCCAGGCGCTCGGTTGCGCCAAGGCGCTGTCCGCTCAGGAGGCCGACCGCGTCAGGATCGCCTCGGTGGATGGCTCGCCGGACATCGAGCGGGCCTTGCGCCAGCCCGGACCCATCATCGCCTCGGCCAGCCAATCGCCGTATCGGATAGGCCGCGAAGCGGTATTGCTGGGTCA
>NZ_JAELTR010000054.1:0-27405 GCF_016428945.1 Chromobacterium sp. ASV23 | reverse complement strand
GTGCAGAAGTTCATGGAAGGCAAGCCGGCCAAGAAGATCATCGTGGTGCCGGGCCGCCTGGTGAACATCGTCGTTTAATCCTATCCTGACGCGCGGCGCGGGGCAGCCTGGCTGTTCCGCGCCGTTTTGACTGGCGGCCATCCGCCATGGGGGAAAACATGAAACACACGCTGCAACTGGCCCTGTTCGCCGGCTTCGCCTTGCTGCTGACTGCCTGCGGCTTCCATCTGCGCGGCCTGGGGGGAACGATGAAGCCGCTGCCGTTCTCCACGCTGTATCTGGAGGCCGGCGGCAAGTCGATCGAATCCGACCTGCGCACCGTGCTGGCGCGCCAGCCCAAGCTGGCCGTGCTGGACCAGGCCAAGGGCGCGCAAGCGGTGCTCAGCGTGGTGGGCGAGAACCAATCCAAGGACATTCTCACCATCAATACCGGCGGCCGCATCAACGAGTACCAGCTGACCTACACCGTCACGGTGCGCGTGGTGCTGAACGGCGTGCCGGTGGAGCCGGACATGACGGCGACGGTGCGTCGCAGCATGAACTACTCGGATAACCAGGTGCTGGGCAAGCAGCAGGAAGAAGACCTGTTGTGGACCGATGCGCGGCGCGACGCGGCCGAGCAGATCGTGCGCCGCCTGGCGTATCTGAAAGTGCCGGCAGCCGGTCTGGCCGGCGCGCAGAGCGTGAAGCCCGATGCCGTCACTCAGCCCTGATGCGCTGAACGCGGCGCTGGCCAAGGGGCTGGCGCCGCTGTATCTGGTGCATGGCGAAGAAGCCCTGCTGGCGCTGGAGGCGGCAGACGCCGTGCGCCAGGCGGCCCAGGCCGCGGGCTATCTGGAACGCGAGGTGCTGACGGTGGAGGCTGGTTTCGACTGGTCTCAGCTGACGGATTCCATGTCCAGCGTTTCGCTGTTCGCTTCGCTGAAGCTGCTGGAAATCCGCATTCCCGGCGGCAAGCCCGGCACGGAAGGCGCGGAGGCCTTGCAGCGCTTGGCCGCCCAGCCGCCGCAGGACACCATTACCCTGATCACCTTGCCCAAGCTGGACAAGGCGCAGCAGCAGAGCAAATGGTTTGCCGCCCTGGACAAGGTTGCCATGGCGGTGGAGGCGCGTCTGGTGAGCCGCGCCGAGCTGCCGGCCTGGATTTCGCGCCGGCTCAAGGCGCAAGGCCAGCAGCTGGGCGCGGAGGCGCTGGAGTTCTTTGTCGAGCGGGTGGAGGGCAATCTGTTGGCCGCCCGCCAGGAAGTGGACAAGCTGGCGCTGCTGTATCCGAAGGGCGAGCTGAGCCTGGCCGACCTGCAGGCCGCTGTGGCCAATGTCGCCCGCTTCGACGTGTTCCAGTTGTCCGAGGCCTGGCTGTCCGGCGACACGCCGCGCCTGCTGCGCATGCTGGATGGCTTGATGGCCGAAGGCGAAGCGCCGGTGCTGGTGTTGTGGTCGCTGGCCGAGGATGTGCGCATGCTGCTCAAGCTGCGCCAGGGCCTGAAGGACGGCCGCCAGCTGCGCGACATGGCGCGCGAGCTCAGGCTGTGGGGCGAGAAGCAAAAACTGGCCGAGCCGGCGCTGCGCCGCATCGGCCCGCGCAAGCTGATGGACGCCTTGTCCGAATGCGCGCGCATAGACCGCCAGATCAAGGGCGTGGAGCCGGGCGAGCCTTGGCAGACCATGCGGGCGCTGGCGACCCGGCTGGCCGCCTGAGCCGATGTCCATCATCAAGACGGGCCGCAGATGCGGCCCGTTTTTTACGCACTGGCGAGGCGCATGCCTCGAGCGGCGCGAGCATGCAGTACTCCAAGCGTAGCCAGCAAGGTCAAGGCCGCCAGCGCCGCGGCGAGTAGGCTGAGCCGCGCCAACGATCCGCCTTGATCCAGCAGCCAGCCGGCCAGCCAGGCCCCCAGCGCGTTGCCCAGATTGAAGGCGCCGACATTGAAGGTGGAGGCGCGGGCGGCGGCCGGCCCCGCCAGACGGATGACCAGCGCCTGCAACAACATGCACAAGGCAAACGCCATGCTTCCCCATGTCGCCATCAGCAGCAGGGCCAGGCCTAGCCACTCGGCGAGCAGATAAAAGCCGAGCAGGCTGGCGCATAGCAGCAGCAACGTCAGTACCAGGCCGCGGCTCAGGTTCCAGTCGCTCAAGCGGCCGCCCAGCCAACCGCCCAACACCAAACCCATTCCGCACAACAGCAAGACCGGGCTGGCGTATGCCTGCGGCAAGCCGCTGATCTGGTTCAATACGGGCAGCAGATAGGTGAAAAAGGCAAACATGCTGCTGGCGGCGAGTACACTGCATAACAGCGCGAACCAAACCACGCCCGGCAAGCGCGGTGGTTTGGCAGCGCTTGCCGGGCTGCCGGACTGTGCCGGGACCTGCCAGCCAATCAGAAACAGCGTGACGATGCCGAGCGCCAGCACCGCGGCGAAGGACGCGCGCCAGCCGCTGACTTGACCAATCAGCGTGCCAGCCGGCACCCCCAGCACATTGGCCAGCGTCATGCCGGAAAACATCAGCGCCATCGCCCGCCCGGCCATGCCGGGCGGAGCCAATCGCGCCGCCATCACCGCGGCCGTGCCGATGAAGCTGGCGTGGCAAAACGCGGTCAGCACCCGCGCCAGTAATATAGGCATCAAGCTGGGCGCGAGCAGGCAGGCAAGATTGCCGGCGACGAAAATCGACATCAAGCCCATCAGCGCGCGTTTTTCCTCCAAACGGGCGATGAGACCGGCCAATACCGGTCCGCCCGCCACGACGCCCAAAGCGTAGGCTGATACCAGATAGCCGGCGCGGGACAGCGGGATGTGCAGATCGGCCGCCATGATGGGCAGCAGACCCATGATGATGAATTCGGCGGTGCCGATGGCAAAGGCGGCGACGGCCAGCGTCAACAGGGCGGGGCTAAGTAAGCGGGGGGAAGACATGGAGAGTCCTATCAATGATGGGATGCGCTAGCCTAAACGCCGCATGGCGCAGGAAACAGGTGGCCAGCCCTCCGCACTGTCCGGAGCCATTTGTCATGAATGGCGCTACACTGCCCGCAATGGAAAGGAGGACGCGGTGTTGGCTTCATTGAGTGATTTATCGGTTTTCATCGCGGTGGCGGAGCAAGGCAGCTTTGTCGGCGCGGGAAGGCTGCTGGGGGTTTCCGCGTCGGCGGTGGGTAAGCGCATCAGCCGCTTGGAAGGGGAAATGGGCATGCGCTTATTGCAGCGCAGCACTCGCGCGCTGGCCCTGACTGCGGAAGGAGAAACGGTATTGCGCCGCGGCCGGAGCATGCTGGCGGAGGCTGAAGCGATGCGCGCGGAGCTGGAGCGCGCCAGCCGCCTGCCGGGAGGCGTATTGCGGCTCAGCCTGCCGCCTATCGGCGGCGTGTTGATCGAGCCTCTGGCGGCGTTCCAGCTGCGCTACCCCGATATCGCGTTGGAGCTGGATTACAGCGAGCGCAATGTCGACCTGATCGAGGAGGGCTTCGATGCGGCGATCCGGGTCGGCGAGGAGGATGACAGCAAGCTGCGCAGCCTGTCGCTGCCGGGGTTTCGCCGGCTGATCGTGGCCGCGCCGAGCTACCTGGCGCGCTATGGCCGCCCTGATCATCCCAAGCAGTTGGCGCAACATCGGCTGATCCACTACCGCTCGCCCAATAGCGGCAAACTGGAAACCTGGCCCTTGGTCGATGCGGATCTGCCGCGCGCGCTGGTGTGCAATAGCGTGCATGCGCGGCTGGAGTTTGTTCTGCAAGGGCAAGGCATTGCTTGTCTGCCGGACGTTTCCATCCGCCGCGAGCTGGACGACGGCAGCTTGCTGCCGCTCCTGCGCAGCGAGGAGGGAGAAAGGGCGCCCTTGCGATTATTGTGGCCATCGTCGCGCGGAGTTTCGGCCAGGCTGTCGGTGTTTCTGGACTTCATGCGGCAGCAGGCTGCATCAATCTGTGCATAAGTTTTGGTTTGCTCCTTCTTTGTGGATAAGTTGGCGTTCGCCTTTGATGGAAAATCTCAGAACCAGGCTCCATCTGGCTTGCTAGTCTTAAAGCGATTAAGAAAATCAGTTAAGCGTCTGACGAGAGGCAGAACCAGGATAGTCGTCGGACGCGAGACAAAGGGGGATGCATGGCCGGTTTGAGCGGTTGGGCCCGAGGACGCTTCCACTATGCCTGGATCGTCATTGCCGTCACCTTTCTGGTGATGCTGATCACCGCGGCCATCCGCGCCGCGCCCAGCGTGATGATGGTCCCGCTGGAGCGGGAGTTCGGCTGGAGCCGCTCGATGATTTCCTCGGCGCTGGCCATCAATTTGGCGCTGTTCGGCCTGATGGGGCCGTTTGCGGCGGCGGCAATGCTGCGCTTCGGCTTGCGTCGCACCGTGCTCAGCGCGCTGGCGTTGCTGGCAGTCAGCGTGGCCTTGTCCAGCCAGATGCGCAGCAACTGGCAGATGCAGCTGTTATGGGGATTGATGGTCGGCTGCGCTACCGGCGCTACGGCGATGACGCTGGGCGCCTCGGTGGTCAATCGCTGGTTTGTCCAGCATCGCGGACTGGCGATGGGTTTGCTGACCGCCAGCTCCGCCACGGGGCAGCTGGTGTTTCTGCCGCTGATGGCGTGGTTGACTGGCGAGCACGGCTGGCGCGGCACCATCTGGCTGATTGCCGGCTGCATTGTCTGCGTATTCCCGCTGGTGTGGTGGCTATTGCCGGAACGGCCGAGCAGCATAGGGCTGAGGCCGCTGGGCGAGCCGGACAACACGCCGCCGCCTGCCGCGACGCATCACAATCCCATCCGCATTGCCTTCGGCGCGCTGCATACGGCCAGCCGTTCCGGCGATTTCTGGCTGCTGTTCGCCAGCTTCTTTGTGTGCGGCGCCAGCACTAACGGTTATATCGGCACCCACTTCATCGCCATGTGCGGCGACTACGGCCTGACGCCGGTACGCGGCGCCAGTTTGCTGGCGGCGATGGGCATGTTCGACTTGCTCGGTACCACGCTGTCCGGCTGGTTGTCCGACCGTTTCGCGCCGCAAGCCTTGCTGTTCTTTTACTACGGGCTGCGCGGCTTGGCATTGTTGTATCTGCCGCAGGCCTTCGGCCTGGAGTATTTTTACGGCTTGCCCTTGTTCACCATGTTTTACGGCCTGGACTGGGTGGCGACGGTGCCGCCCACGGTGAAGCTGACTACCGGGGTGTTCGGCAGCGAGCAGGCGCCGGTGGTGTTTGGCTGGATCGTCGCGGGCCACCAGCTGGGTGCGGCTTTCGCCGCGCTGGGCGCCGGCATGCTGCGCAACAGCCTGGGCAGCTATACGGTGGCGACGATGATTTCCGGCGGCTTGTGCCTGGTTGCCGCGGTGCTGGTGTTGCGTATCGGTCGGTGGCGTGCCATCGCCATGCCGGGACGTGCCTGACGCAGGCGGGCAGCAAGCAGGGCGGACTACTCGCGGTGATACGGATGGTTGTTGAGTATGGAGTAGGCGCGGTAGATCTGTTCGGCCAGCATCACCCGCACCATGCCGTGCGGCAGGGTCATGGCGGACAATTGCAGCAGCACGTCGGCGCGCTGTTTCAGTTCGGTCGATAGGCCGTCGGCGCCGCCGATGACGAACACCACGTCGTCGCCGCCAGCCATCCATTCCTTCAGGCCTTCCGCCAGTTTGACCGAGGTCCAGTTCTTGCCGCGCTCGTCCATCACCACCAGCCGCGCGCGCGGCGGGATGGCGGCCATCAGCCGCTCGTGCTCGGCGGCGATGCCTTTTTCGGCGGTGACGCCGCCGCCGCGTTTCTCCGGCTTGATCTCTTTCAATTCCAGCGTGATGTCGCGGCCGAAGCGCTTGGCGTAGTCGGAATAGGCTTCATCGACCCAGCGCGGCATCTTGGTGCCGACGGCGAGTATGGTGATTTTCATCGGGAAGGGCTTGTGCGGATGGGGAAACAAGGGCGGGCATGATGCCCGCCCGGAGGGTCAGCTTAGACGGCAGACCACGGCTTGGCCGCGCCGACGGCGAAGCTGGGCTTCTGGCCGCCCCACAGCGCTTCGATGTCGTAGTAGTCGCGCACGGCGGGCAGCATCACATGCACCACCACGTCGCCGGCGTCCACCAGCACCCATTCGCCGCTTTCGTGGCCTTCGCTGCCGACGATGTCCACGCCGGCTTCCTTCAGTTTCACTTGTACGCTGTTGGCCAGCGCCTTCACCTGGCGGTTGGAATCGCCGGTGGCGACGATCATGCGCTGGAACAGCGAGGTGAGTTTGCTGGTATCCAGCTCGATGATGTCCTTGCCCTTGATGTCTTCCAGGGCTTCGATAGCTAGTTTGCTGATTTCTTGAATTTCCATAAGTCCTTTTCCTGTGCCGGTACTTAGCAGGCACAGGCCGGCAAGAGGTACCAAAAAGAGCGGGTAGGGCGGCGCCTTACCGGTATAGCCCCTGCCGGCGGATGTAGGCCAGCACGGCGGGGTCGATCAGGCCGTCCACCGCTTCGTCCACGGCCAGCATCGCCCTCAGGCGGGTGGCGGACAGATCGAGCGGCGGCAGGGCCAGGGGCCGGATTGTACCGGAAGCTGTTCGATTTGAAAAATCATGGACTTGCCGAGCCCGCCACTCGTCCAGCACTGGCGACGGCAGGTGGTCCGGATCGAAGCCGGGACGCAGGGCGACGGCCAGGTTGGCCAGGGCGAACAGCTCGCGCCACGCCTTCCAGCTGGACAGCTGGGCCAGCGAGTCGCCGCCGATCAGGAACCATAGCTCGGCGGCAGGGCCGAGTTCGGCGCGCAGTTCGCGCAGGGTTTCCACGGTATAGGCGGCGCGCGGGCGGCGGATTTCGCGGTCGTCGGCGCGCAGCGCGGGCTCGCCGGCGATGGCGAGGCGCACCATTTCCAATCGCTCGGCCGGGCTGGCATGGGGGCCGCTGTCGCGGTGGTAGGGCTGTCCGGCCGGGATCAGCCGGACTTCATCGAGCTGCAATTCCGCGGCGAAGGCCCGCGCCATGCGCAGATGGGCATGGTGGATGGGGTCGAACGTGCCGCCGAAGACCCCGATGCGCGGATTCATGCGGCGGGCGCAGCCTCTTCGCCATCGCCGTAACCATTGACGATGACTTCCAGCCGGCCGGTGGATGGGTGGATCACCATGCCATGCACCGGGACGTCCTTGGGCATCAGCGGGTGGTTGCGTATGGTCTGTACCGAATGGCGCACGCTGTCGGATACGTTGTCGAAGCCCTTGAGCCAGGTGTCCAGGTCGATGCCGGCCGCGCGCAGCGTGGCGATGGTGTCTTCGCTGATGCCGCGCTCCTGGGCGCTGGCCAGGATCGTATTCGGATCGATGGCGCGCATGCCGCAGTCGCGGTGCGCCACCACGCAGATTTCCTCGGCCCGCAGCTGGTATACGGCGACCACCAGGCTGCGCATCACCGAGCCCCATGGGTGGGTAATCAGCGCGCCGGCGTTCTTGATCAGTTTGGCGTCGCCGTTTTTCAGGCCCATGGCCTTAGGCAGCAGTTCCACCAGGCGGGCATCCATGCAGGCCAGGATGGCCAGGCCTTTGCCGGGAAACTTGTCGGTTTTGTATTGCTCGTACTCGCGGCTTTCTACGAAAGCGCGGTTGTGTTCGAGCAGGGTATTCAGTCGGTCCATGCGGTCTATATTCCTGTGCGGATGACGTGTACGGGACGTATTCACGTTCATTCTCCCGCCCTGCTTTAAGGGAAAATAAAGGTCAATACGCCCTGGTGCTTTTACTCCATTTCGGGCGGCATGCTATCACCAGTCGGCAAAGTCGGGACAGAAATTCGCAGCGGGCGGGTCTGTTCGGGGGCGGGACCATGCGATGGCTGGCGGAGGCACTCTAATTATACAGAGTTTGATGAATCTCCTTGCCGTAGCCGGTGGGCTTGCCTAGAATCGCGCCTCCTTAAATATTAATGCTTGCTTATTCTGGAGCGCTTTGTGAACGAAAAACTGGCCAACCCGGCCCCGCTGGGCCTGATGGGCTTCGGCATGACCACCATTCTTTTGAATATCCATAACGCCGGCTTTTATCCGATCAGCGCGATGATCCTGGCGATGGGCCTGTGCTATGGCGGCGTGGCGCAGATCATTGCCGGCATCATGGAATTCCGCCGCGGCAATAATTTCGGCGTGACCGCCTTCCTGTCTTACGGCCTGTTCTGGCTGAGCCTGGTTGTGCTGCTGGTGCTGCCCAAGATGGGCCTGGCCGATGCCACGCCGGAAGGCTACATGGCCTGGTATCTGTTGCTGTGGGGCGTGTTCACGCTGTTCATGCTGCTGGGCACGGTCCACTACCCGCGCGTGAAGCAGTTCGTGTTCGCCTCTTTGACCGTGCTGTTTTTCCTGCTGGCGGCGCGCGACTTCACCGGCAGCGCCGTGATCGGCATGATCGCCGGCTTCGAAGGCATCGTCTGCGGCGCCAGCGCCATCTATCTGGCGATGGCTACTGTGCTGAACGAACAGCACGGCCGCACCGTGCTGCCCATCGGCGCGCGCTGATTTCAGTCCGCCGGTTTCGAACCGCCCCGCAGGCGTCAGCCGCGGGGCGTTTTCTTTTAATGGCGATGGCGTCCCAGCCACATCAATACGATTTGCACCAGCACCGCCAAGGCCAGCGCGCTGCCGAAGGCCAAGGGTGTAGGCCACGCGTTCAAGGCCAGGGCGAGGATGATGCAGAACGCGACAAAGGCGTAAAAGCCGCGGACCATGCCGCGCAGTAGCCGAATGGTGACGGCGGGGCCGGCGCTGACGTGGCTGAACACCGCCAGCACCGAACCCAGCACCGGAAACACCGCCAACAGGCCGCTGAGGCTAGGGCCTAATCGGGATGACAGGCTGGTGATGGCAAGCACCAGGGCGGCGCCGGCCAGCATGCGGGCCGCCATGCCGGCGTTGCGCGGCGGTCGATCAGGCGTATTGGGCGGCGCGGGAAAGCACTTGTCCGCCAGCGGCAGAAAAAGCAGGCCGAAAGCGGCGCATTGCCAACCGGACGGCTGCGCCCAGTGGCTCAATGCCACCGCCAGCGCGTAAGCCGCCAAGCCGGCCAGCAAGCTGAGCGGCCATGATTGGTTTCGAGCCGCCCAGCTATACGCGATGCCGAACACCAGATTGGCGCTGGTGCCCAGCGCGGCCGCCAGCGACGCTTCGCGCACGAATGCCGCGTCATGCTCCAGGCTCAGGATGAATAGGATGGAACCGGTGATCACCGGGAAGCCCGCCAGCGCGCCGGCCACGCCCGGCCCCCATTTCTTCGCCGCCAGGCTGATCAGCCAGATCAAGGCCGGCACCAACAATAATTTCAACAGCAACAGCATGTCTTGCCTCGCGATGAGTCGCGCCTTACCAGCGCGATAAATGATCCTCGGTCACGCCGACCAGCTCCCGCACCGCGTGGCGCTCGCCGCTGTCCGGGTCGATCAGCGTGCCGTTGAAACGGCCTATCGGCTGCACGTAGCGGCTGGCGGCGATGAGCAGGTTCTTGTCTTCGCGCCGCGCGCCTTCCGGCGTGAACAGCAGATCGACCCGGCCGTCCGCGCTGGCGACGCGCCACGGCGCCAGCGGATCGTTTGGCTGGTAATCGAACGAAGCGGCGCCTACGCGGAAGAGTTTGCCATTCAGCCACACGGCGTTTTCGGCATCGGCCATGAAGCCCTGCTGCAGATTGAAGCCGATGTCTCTGCCGTGGGCGCTGGCCCAGCGCCAGCGCGTCTCGCGCGCCAGCAGGCCGTTGGAGTAGTCCAGCGAGGCCACCGCCCCCGCCAGGTCGAAGCGGCCGCCGGCGCAGCGCGCCTCGCCGCTCACCGGCAGGCCGCCGCTCTTGTGCGTGCTGTGCGCCAGATAGTTGGCCGGCGCGATGGCGGCCAGCACCGGCGGCGCGGCGCTCAAGTCGATGACGGCTTCCAGCGCCAGTTTACGGCTGCTTAGGCTCAGCCGCAGCGCGTCGCCGTCGCGCTGGAAGCGGAAGTCGTGGCCGGGCAGACGGAAGCGGGCATGGCCGAACACGCGGTCGTCCACCTGCGCGCCGAGGCCGGGCAGGCCGTTGGCGCTGGCGGCGGCGATGACCTGGCGCCGCCGGCGGTCAAACAGATAGGCGAAGGCGGTGCCGTTCCAGCCGACATCGACGATGGCGAAGCCGATGAAAAAGTCGGCATGCGCCAGCGCGGCGTATTGCCAGCGCTTGTGGTGCAGCGGGCGGGTCAGCCGTTGCCGGAGCGTCAGGGCCAGCGCCTGCCAGCTCAGATCGTCGACTATGCCTTGATAGACGCCGAAAGCGGGGCGGCCGGGGGCATTGATCAGGCGCGGAGGCGCGGCGGGCAGCAGGGGCATGGCGGTAGGCAGGCAGTGAGGACGAATCGAGTCTAGCCGGAATCCTGTCGTCATGAATAGCGGCGAACAACAAATGTTTAGCAATGCGCACAACTTGCCCAATGCAACTTTCATGGCTTCCCGGCTATCATAGGGCCCATGATGAAACGTCGTCTGTTGTGCGCGCTGCTGGCCTCGACCCTGGCGCAGCCGCTGTCCGTCCGCGCCGATCTGCCCGATCTGGGCGAAGTCTCCGATGCCTCTCTCTCGCTGTCTGACGAGTCGCGCATCGGCCGCAATGCCCTGCGCGCGATGCGCGAGGCCGGCGACGTGCTGGACGACCCGGAAATCAACAGCTATCTGAACGACATCGGCGGGCGGCTGTCCGCCTCGGTGTCGCTGCAAGGCGTGCGCTTCACTTATTTCTGCGTCGCCGATACCGGCATCAACGCTTTCGCGATGCCCGGCGGCTATGTGGGGGTCAATATCGGCCTGATCCTGGCCACGCAGAGCGAAGGCGAGCTGGCCGGCGTGCTTGGCCATGAAACCGCTCACGTCGCCCAGCGCCACATCGCGCGGATGCAGGCCGCCAACAGCGCCACCAACCCCTTGCTGCTGCTCGGCACCATCGTCGCCGCCGCGCTGGCGGCCAAGGCTGGCAGCGGCGAGGGCGCGATAGGCGCGGTGTCGGCCGGCATGGGCTTGTCGATTGCGCGCCAGCTGGCGTTCTCGCGCGATGCCGAGCGCGAGGCCGACCGCATCGGCATGCAGTACATGAGCAACGCCGGCTACGACGTGCGCAATATGGCCTCGTTTTTCCAGCGCCTGGAGCAGGCCAGCCGTTATTCCGACAGCACCGCCTACGCCTTCCTGCGCACCCACCCGGTGACGGTGGAGCGGATCAGCGAGGCGCAGAACCGCGCGCTGGATTACCCGGTGCGGATGCGCGCCGACAGCACCGACTACCTGCTGGTGCGCGAGAAGCTGCGCAACCTGACCATGACGCCGGAGGAGGCGGTGGCGTATTACAACAGCACGCTGAGCCGCGGGCTGTACCTGAGCGAAGGCGCCAACTGGTATGGCCTGGCGCGCGCCAAGCTGCAGCAGCACGACCGCGCCGGCGCGCGCGAGGCGCTGGCCAAGGCCCGCGCCAAGCTGCCGGACAACCCGATGCTGTACGGCTTGGAAGTGGAGATCGCCCGTGACGGCAGCGACTGGGCCGCGGCGGCCAAGGCGGCGCGCGCCGGCCTGGAAGCCTTCCCGCGCAATGCGGCCCTGCAGCTGGCGCAGCTGGATGTGGCGCTGGACAGCGGCGACCGCAAAACCGCGCAGGCGCTGCTGCGCCAGTTGCTGGACAGCAAGCGCGACGATCCGGCGCTGTACCGGCGCGAGGCCAAGCTGTACGCCGACAAAGATCCGCTGCGCTACCACGCCGCGCTGGGCAATGCTTTCTATTACGAACAGCGTTATAACGCGGCGATGGAGCAGTATCAGCTGGCCAGCAAGGCCAAGGGCGATGATTTCTATCTGCGCTCCATGATAGAAGCCAGACTGCGCGAAGTGGCGCCGCTGGCCAAGGAGGAACGCAAGGCTGACCGCAATTGAAACAAATGTTTCAAATTCGATCGTTTATCGCAAAAAAACAACATGATGCGTTGCACCATCGATTGTTTTTGCGACTTCCTGCTGTCATTGGTCGTTACGCCTATTCCTTTACGAATGTAACCAGTCGTACACTGGCGTAGTCTCGCAATATCAATTCGCAAATGAACATTTTTATTTGCGAATCTGTTCGTTTATAATCGCAAATCAAATAATTGGCTCGGTTTCGAGCCGATTGCATAAACGCGGGGCCGGCACCACGACGCGGTCCCCGATGTCACCCGCTGTGAGGACCAGAGATGGCTGCAACTTTCCCTGACGATATCGATCCGTTGGAAACCCAGGAGTGGACTGAAGCGCTGGAATCGGTGCTGGACAACGAAGGCGCAGAACGCGCGCACTTCCTGCTGGAAAAAATGGTCGAGCGCACCCGCCGTCGCGGTGCCCACCTGCCGTTCGACGCTACCACCGCGTATCAGAACACCATCCCGGTCGGCAAAGAAGTCAAGTCGCCGGGCAACCACGAGATGGAGCATCGCATCCGCTCGATCAACCGCTGGAACGCCGCCGCCATGGTGCTGCGCGCCGGCAAGAAGGATCTGGAGCTGGGCGGCCACATCGCTTCCTTCCAATCCTCCGCCACGCTGTACGACGTCGGCTTCAACCACTTCTGGCGCGCCCAGAACGACGAGCAAGACGGCGATCTGATCTATTTCCAAGGCCACATCGCGCCGGGCGTGTACGCCCGCGCCTTCATGGAAGGCCGCCTGACCGCCGAGCAAATGGATAGCTTCCGCCAGGAAGTGGACGGCAAGGGCCTGTCCTCGTATCCGCACCCGTGGCTGATGAAGGACTTCTGGCAGTTCCCGACCGTTTCCATGGGCCTGGGCCCGCTGATGGCCATCTACCAAGCCCGCTTCCTGAAGTACCTGGAAAGCCGCGGCCTGGCCAAGACCCACGGCCGCAAGGTGTGGTGCTTCTGCGGCGACGGCGAAATGGACGAACCGGAATCGCTGGGCGCCATCGCCATGGCCGCGCGCGAAGGCCTGGACAACCTGGTGTTCGTGATCAACTGCAACCTGCAGCGTCTGGACGGCCCGGTGCGCGGCAACGGCAAGATCATCCAGGAACTGGAAGGCGACTTCCGTGGTTCCGGCTGGAACGTGCTGAAAGTGATCTGGGGCTCCCGTTGGGACCCGCTGCTGGCCATGGACACCAAGGGCCTGCTGAAGAAGCGCATGGACGAGTGCGTGGACGGCGACTACCAGACCTTCAAGTCCAAGGACGGCGCTTACGTTCGCGAACACTTCTTCGGCAAGTACCCGGAGCTGCGCGAAATGGTGGCCAACATGTCCGACGAAGAGATCTGGAATCTCAACCGCGGCGGCCACGACCCGCACAAGGTGTACGCGGCTTACCACGAAGCCACCCACAACGCCAACGGCCGTCCGACCGTGATCCTGGCCAAGACCATTAAGGGTTACGGCATGGGCGCGTCCGGCGAGGCGATGAACATCGCTCACCAGGCCAAGAAGATGGACCTGGACAGCCTGCGCAAATTCCGCGACCGCTTCGGTATTCCGGTGTCCGATGAAGAGCTGCCGAACGTGCCGTACTACCTGCCGCCGGAAGACAGCCCGGAAATGAAGTACATGCGCGAACGCCGCGCCCAGCTTGGAGGCTACCTGCCGGCGCGCAAGCCGGTCAATACCGTGCTGGAAGTGCCGCCGCTGTCCGTGTTCGACGGCCAGCTGCAATCGTCCGGCGAGCGCGAGTACTCCACCACCATGGCCTTCGTGCGCATGCTGGGCACGCTGCTGAAGGACAAGAACATCGGCAAGCGCATTGTGCCCATCGTGCCGGACGAGTCCCGCACCTTCGGCATGGAAGGCATGTTCCGCCAGTACGGCATCTGGTCCACCCAGGGTCAGAACTACGTGCCGCAGGACGCCGACCAGCTGATGTTCTACAAGGAATCCAAGGACGGCCAGATCCTGCAGGAAGGCATCAACGAGCCGGGCGCCATGGCCGACTGGATCGCCGCGGCGACCAGCTACGCCAACAGCAGCCAGCCGATGATTCCGTTCTACATCTACTACTCGATGTTCGGCTTCCAGCGCATCGGCGACCTGGCCTGGGCGGCAGGCGACATGCGAGCCCGCGGCTTCCTGCTGGGCGGCACCGCCGGCCGCACCACGCTGAACGGCGAAGGCCTGCAGCATGAAGACGGCCACAGCCACATCCAGGCCGGCCTGATCCCGAACTGCATCAGCTACGACCCGACCTTCGCCTACGAGCTGGCGGTGATCGTGCAGGACGGCCTGCGCCGCATGTACGCGGAACAGGAAGACGTCTTCTACTACCTGACCCTGATGAACGAAAACTACGCCCACCCGGCCATGCCGGCAGGCGCGGAAGAGGGCATCCTGAAGGGCATGTACCTGCTGCAGGACGGCGGCGACGCCAAGGTCAAGGTTCAGCTGATGGGCTCCGGCACCATCCTGCGCGAAGTGATGGCCGCGGCCGATCTGCTGAAGGCCGACTTCGGCATCGGCGCCGACATCTGGAGCGTGACCTCCTTCAACCAGCTGCGCCGCGACGGCATGGAAGCCGAGCGCCACAACCTGCTGAACCCGACCGCCGAGGCCCGTTCCTCCTACGTCGAGCAGCAGCTGGCCGGCCGCAATGGCCCGGTGATCGCCGCGACTGACTACATCCGCAACTACGCCGACCAGATCCGCGCCTACGTGCCGGGCCGCTACGTCGTGCTGGGCACCGACGGTTTCGGCCGCTCGGATAGCCGCGCCAACCTGCGCTCCTTCTTCGAAGTCGATCGCTACCACGTGGCGCTGGCCGCCCTGTCCGCCCTGGCCCGCGACGGCAAGATCGAAGGCGCCAAGGTGGCCGAGGCCATCGCCAAGTACGGCATCAAGACCGACAAGCTGCCGAGCTGGAAGGTCTAAGCGCGACAGCGTAGGCGGATGCCCAGGCTGAAGCTTGGGCGTTCCGATGTAGACAAATGTAGGGCGGGCTCGCCGACAGGCGATGCCCGCGCCACCCCAGGCGGGCATGGCCGTAGGCCAGCCCGCCCTACAGCGGATAGAGAACCATGAGCAATCTGATCGAACTGAAAGTGCCCGACATCGGCGGGCACAGCAATGTAGACATCATCGAAGTATTCATCGCCCCGGGCCAGACCGTGTCCGTGGACGACTCCCTGATCACCCTGGAAACCGACAAGGCCACCATGGAAGTGCCGGCCGAAGCCGCCGGCGTGATCAAGGAAGTGAAAGTCGCCGTGGGCGGCAAGATTTCCGAAGGCGACGTGATCGCCATCCTGGAAGTGGGCGCCGCCGCGTCCGCTCCGGCCCCGGCTGCTGCTCCCGCGGCCGCGCCTGCTGCGGCCCCGGCTCCTGTTGCCGCGGCTCCGGCAGCCGCCCCGGCCGCAGCAGCGGCTTCCGGCCGCAGCGAAATCCGCGTGCCGGACATCGGCGGCCACAGCGGCGTCGACGTGATCGAAGTCACCGTAAAAGTCGGCGACCAGATCGCCATTGACGACAGCCTGATCACGCTGGAAACCGACAAGGCCACCATGGAAGTGCCGGCCACCGCCGCCGGCAAGGTGGTGGAAGTGAAGATCAAGGTGGGCGACAAGGTCAGCGAAGGCGACCTGATCGTGGTGGTAGAGGGCGCTGTCGCCGCTTCCGCCCCGGTTGCTGCCGCTGCGCCGGCTCCGGCAGCCGCTCCGGCCGCTCCGGCTCCGGTTGCCGCCGCGCCTGCAGCCGCGCCGGCCGTGGCCCCGGTCGCCGCTGCCGTGTCCGCCGCCATCGACGAAATCGCCTTCTCCAAGGCCCATGCCGGTCCGTCCGTGCGCCGTCTGGCGCGCGAGCTGGGCGTGGACCTGGGCAAGGTCAAGGGCAATGGCCGCAAGGGCCGCATCACCGAAGACGACGTCAAAGCCTTCGTCAAGGGCGTGATGCAGAGTCCGGCCGCGCTGGCCCCGGCCGCCGCGCCGGCAGGCTCCGGCGTGGGCCTGGACCTGCTGCCGTGGCCGAAGGTGGACTTCGCCAAGTTCGGCCCGATCGAAACCAAGCCGCTGTCCCGCATCCAGAAGATTTCCGGCGCCAACCTGTCGCGCAACTGGGTGATGATTCCGCACGTCACTTTCAACGACGAGTGCGACATCACCGAACTGGAAGACTTCCGCAAGACCGTGGGCAAGGAATGGGAAAAGTCCGGCCTGAAGATCAGCCCGCTGGCCTTCATCATCAAGGCCGCCGCCGAAGCGCTGAAGGCCTTCCCGACCTTCAACAGCTCGCTGGACGGCGACAATCTGGTGCTGAAACAGTACTACCACATCGGCTTCGCCGCCGACACGCCTAACGGCCTGGTAGTGCCGGTGATCAAGGACGCCGACAAGAAGGGCCTGCGCCAGATCGCGCAGGAGCTGACCGACCTGTCCAAGCTGGCCCGCGAAGGCAAGCTGAAGCCGACCGACATGCAAGGCGCGACCTTCACCATCTCGTCCCTGGGCGGCATCGGCGGCACCAGCTTCACGCCTATCGTCAACGCGCCGGAAGTGGCCATCCTCGGCGTCTGCAAGTCGCAGATCAAGCCGGTGTGGAACGGCAAGGAATTCGCGCCGCGCCTGATGTGCCCGCTGAGCCTGTCCTTCGATCACCGCGTGATCGACGGCGCGGCCGCCGCGCGCTTCACCGTGCACCTGGGCAAGCTGCTGTCGGACGTGCGCCGTCTGATCCTGTAATGGTAGGGCGGAAGCCCCTTCGGGGCGTTCCGCCTTCTGTCGCAGGATATAGGCGGAACGCCCGCTTGGCGGGCTTCCGCCCTACGGAATCAAGCCCAGACTCGAGGCGGCCGGCCCCGCGCCGGCCTCCCAATATTGCGGATGGAAAACCATGAGCAATCTGATCGAATTGAAAGTCCCGGACATCGGCGGCCACAGCAACGTGGACGTGATCGAAGTGTTCGTCAAGCCGGGCGATGTGATCGAAAAAGAAGCCAGCCTGATCACGCTGGAAACCGACAAAGCCACCATGGAAGTGCCGGCCGAAGCTGCAGGCACCGTCAAGGAAGTGCGCGTTGCCGTGGGCAGCAAGGTCTCCGAAGGCGACCTGATCGTGGTGCTGGAAGCGGGCGCCGCTGCCGCAGCCGCGCCGGCTGAAGTGAAGCCGGTGGAAACCGTGGGTGTGGCTTCCGCCACCACCCAAGCCGGCTTCGCGCCGCAAGCCGCGCCGATCGCCGCCAGCCATAGCGGCGGCGCCGACATCGAGTGCGACGTGATGGTGCTGGGCGGCGGTCCCGGCGGTTACTCCGCCGCCTTCCGCGCGGCAGACCTGGGCCTGAAGGTCGTCATCGTCGAGCGTTATTCCACGCTGGGCGGCGTGTGCCTGAACGTGGGTTGCATCCCGTCCAAGGCCCTGCTGCACAACGCCGCGGTGATCGACGAAGTGAGCCACCTGGCCGCCAACGGCATCAAGTTCGGCAAGCCGGAAGTCGATATCGACATGCTGCGCGGCTACAAGGAAAAAGTGATCGCCAAGTTGACCGGCGGCCTCGCCGGCATGGCCAAGGCGCGCAAGGTGGAAATCGTGCGCGGCAACGGCCGCTTCATCGACCCGCACCACATCGAAGTGGCCGCCACCACCGGCAAGGGCCGCGAAGAGTCGGGCGAGAAGAAGATCGTCAAGTTCAAGAACGCCATCATCGCCGCCGGCTCCCGCGTGGTGAAGCTGCCGTTCATCCCGGACGATCCGCGCGTGGTGGACTCCACCGGCGCGCTGGAGCTGAAGGGCGTGGCCGACCGCATGCTGATCATCGGCGGCGGCATCATCGGCCTGGAAATGGGCACCGTCTACTCCACGCTGGGCGCGCGCCTGGACGTGGTGGAAATGATGGACGGCCTGATGCAAGGCGCCGACCGCGACCTGGTCAAGGTATGGCAGAAGTGGAACGCCCACCGCTTCGACAACATCATGCTGAACACCAAGACTGTGGCCGTGGAGCCGAAAGAAGACGGCGTGTGGGTGACTTTCGAAGGCGCGCAAGCCCCGAAGGAACCGCAACGCTACGACCTGGTGCTGTACGCCACCGGCCGCGCGCCGAACGGCAAGCTGATCGGCGCGGAAAACGCCGGCATCGCCGTGACAGACCGCGGCTTCATCCAGGTGGACAAGCAGCAGCGCACCAACGTGCCGCACATCTTCGCCATCGGCGACATCGTCGGCCAGCCCATGCTGGCGCACAAGGGCGTGCATGAAGGCCACGTGGCGGCGGAAAACTGCGCCGGCATGAAGTCCTACTTCGACGCCCGCGTGATTCCGGGCGTGGCCTACACCGATCCGGAAGTGGCCTGGGTGGGCGTGACCGAAGACGAAGCCAAGAAGCAAGGCCTGAAGATCGAGAAGGGCGTGTTCCCGTGGGCAGCCTCCGGCCGCGCCATCGCCAACGGCCGCGACGAGGGCTTCACCAAGCTGATCTTCGACGCCGAAAGCCACCAGATCATCGGCGGCGGCATCGTCGGCCCGCACGCTGGCGACATGATAGGCGAAGTGTGCCTGGCCATCGAGATGGGTTGCGACGCGACCGACATCGGCAAGACCATCCACCCGCACCCGACCATGGGCGAGTCCATCGGCATGGCCGCGGAAGTGGCGCACGGCACCTGCACGGACCTGCCGCCGCAGCGCAAGAAGTAAGGTTTGGTCGGCGGTTGATTGATCGCCATCAGACGAAGAAAGGGCAAGCCTTGGGGCTTGCCCTTTTTGTTTTGTCGGGTGACGCACCCTACGCGCTGACAGCGCGTCCGATGCCTCCTACAATGGCGTTGTTCTATCCCAAAAGGATCCACCGTGAGCACGATCAAAGTACTGGGTATTTGCGGCAGCCTGCGCCGCGCTTCCTCCAATATGGGGCTGCTGCGCTATGCAACCAGCCGCCTTCCGGCTGGCATGGAACTGCAGATTGCCGATTTGTCCGAGGTGCCGTTTTACAATGCCGACCTGAGCAGCAAACCGGCGGCGGTTGCGCGTCTGCTGGAGCAGATCGGCGAAGCCGACGCCTTGCTGCTGGCCTGCCCGGAATATAACTATTCCATGGCGCCGGCACTGAAAAACGCGCTGGATTGGGCGTCGCGAGAGCCGGAAAACAAGCTGCTGGCGGGCAAACCGGTCGCCATTATGGGGGCTGGCGGCGGCATGGGCACCTCGCGTGCCCAGTACCATCTTCGGCAGACCTGCGTGTTTCTCGACCTGCACCCGCTGAACAAGCCGGAAGTCTTTGCCAACGCCTTTGCGGGTGCATTTGATGGCGACGGCAACCTGACCGATGAGCGTCTGCAAGGCCTGGTGGCGCAACAGCTGGCAGCGCTGCGCGACTGGACCTTGCGCCTGAAAGACTGAGGCTAAAGCGAGGGGGCGTTTTGCCCGTGCTACACCGTGTTTTTATGCGCATGACTGGTTGGATGAACGGCGCGTCGCCCCTTTGGGGTGACGCACCCTACGCGCTTGAGCCGCATTTCCTCACGCGATAAGCCATGGTTTTGGCGCCCCTGGCTTGGGGCGAATGGATTTCAATCGTTAATCCAAGGCGCAGGACCTTAACAATGAGGTTTCCAAAAGCCGTTTTCTTCGATCTGGACAACACCCTGGTGCATAGGGACAGAAGCATAGATCTCTATGCCAGCCAATTCTGGCGGGACTTTGGCCACGCAATCGGCAGCGGCGGCGAGGGGAATGTCGCAGCGGTGATCAAGCGTTACGACAATGGTGGCTATTTGCCAGCCGACTCGTCCTTCAAAACGATCAAACAAGCGGTTTCCCATGGTTTGTTGACGGAAATGGATTGGAGGCAGGCTCAGGAGCCGGAAGGGCTGTTGCGGCACTGGGAGCGCTACAACGCCATTTGTACAGCGGCGATGCCGGGCGCGGCGGAGGCCGTGGCGGCGCTCTCGGCGCAGGGCGTGCGTGTGGGCGTGATCTCCAACGGCAGCCATCGGACCCGGCTGGAGAAAGTAGCATGCTTGCCGTTCGCATCGGCCATTGAACTGACCGTCAGCTCGGAGTCCGCCGGCGCGAGCAAGCCGGATGCGGCGATTTTCCGGCTGGCGGCTGAAGCCCTCGGCGTGCCGCTGGGGGCATGCTGGTATGTGGGCGACAACCCATTCAACGATGTATTGGGCGCGTCGCGCGCGGGCATGACGCCGGTTTGGCTGAGCGGTTTTCACGCTTGGCCAGAGGGGGAGGAAATGGCGTATCGGCAGATTTCATCACTGGAGCATTTGGCCGGGATGATGGCTGCGGTGCCTACATGTTATCTGTTTGAATGATGTGGTAAGCCGATTGCGTGGGGCCGAACGGATAATGGTCCAAAGGATACGGGGATGAATGCCCCCTCACTGGCTTTGCGCGTTCGACAGATAATCCCATAAGGCGGCTGCCACCGGCCCTGGGGCGCGGCTGCTGAGCCTTGCCGCGACGATGTCCAAACGGCTGCGATGGAAATGGCGTCCTTCCAGCGACAGCAAGGCCCCGCTGGCCAGCTCATCGCGCACCAGATGCAGCGGCATATGGCCCCATCCCATGCCCTCCAGAATCAGGCCCTTCTTGGTATGCTGGTCCGCCACGGTCCAGTTGGCGGCATCCTTGATCAGAAAGTAATCCCTGCCCGGCGCGCGGGCGGAGTCCCGGATGATCACTTGAACGAGTTCGCGCATCGCGTCCGGACTCATCTCGGCAGGCGTTCGGCCCGCCAGCAAGCTGGGCGCGATCACCGGCACCACGTCCACCGGAAACAGATCGCTCCATTCAAAGCGGGTATCGGATTTGTCGATATGGTGCAGGATCAGGTCCGCTTCTTCTGCCAGCAAACGCTCCCACGGTCCGCCAATCACCTCGAAGTGCAAATGCAGCCGGGTGCGCGGCCAGTTCTGGAAAAAACGCTTCAGCAGGCTCAAGGCCTCCGTCGTCGGGGTCAAATCGCCGATGACCACGCGCAGGTCGGTTTCCTCGCCTCGCTGCAGCTGCTCGCATATCGCATTCAAGCCGGCGGCTTGACGCAACAGCGCCTGCGCTTGCCGATGAAAAGCCTCGCCGGCCGGCGTCAGCCGGACGCGATAGTGGGACCGATCCAGCAAAACCAGGCCGACACGCTGTTCCAGATTCTTGATGGCAGTATGTATGGCGGGGTGGCTGCGATGCAGTTTCTGCGCAGCCGCCTGAAAACTGCCCTCGCTCAGCACCGCATCCAGGCACGCGAGTTCATGTAGGGTAAAATCCATTGTTATTAAATCTTACATTCTTTTGCCAATCTTTTAAATTTTTATAAAACAAAGGCCTCGCTAGACTGCCCTCACTATCCATTGAACACAGAGGAGCAGACATGATGCGCGCCATCGTGAGACAGCAATACGGCGGACCGGAACAATTGCGGATTCAGGATGTCCCCAAGCCTATCGCCGCAAACGGCGAAGTGTTGGTGAGGGTGTGCGCCTTCGGCCTGAACCGTGCGGAACAGTATTTCCGCCAAGGCGTATGGGGCGAGGTTGCCGCCATTTCCGGCATTGAGTGCGCGGGGGAGGTGGAGCATGACCCCAGCGGGCGGCTGAGAGAAGGCCAGGCGGTGATCGCCTTGATGGGCGGCATGGGACGCAGCCGCAATGGCAGCTATGCGGAATGGGTTTGCGTGCCGGCCAGCAATGTCGTGCCGATCCAGACTTCGCTGAGCTGGGCCGAATTGGCGGCCTTGCCCGAATCGTACGCCACTGCCTGGACATGCTTGCATGACAATCTGGCGCTGCAAGAGGGCGACACGCTGCTGATCCGCGGAGCGCTCTCCGCGCTGGGGCAGGCTGCGCTTGCGCTGGCAAAGCAGCGCGGCGCCAGCGTCATCGCCACCGTCAGGCAGGCATCCAGGCTCGAAGCCGCGCGCCGCTTGGGCGCGGATGAGGCTTGGGTGGAATCGCCTTCGCTATCCAGCCAGATGGCGGATGCCAAGGCCCAAGGCGTGGACAAGGTGCTGGATCTGGTCGGCACGTCCACCATGCTGGATTCGCTGCGTTTGGCCAAGCGGAATGGCCGCGTGTGCGTGGCGGGCTTTTTAGGCGGGCATGAGCCGATTGCCGCATTCGATCCCATGGCCCACTTGCCTAGCGGCCGCCATCTGAGCTTCTTCGCCAGCGCCCTGGTTTTTGGCGGCGCGGAATATCCGCTTGGCGAGATTCCGTTTCAGCAAATCATCGAGTGGGCGGAAAGCGGCGACATTCCGGCCAAGCCTGCTAGCGTGTTTCCTTTCGAACACATTCAGGCTGCGCATCGGCTGCTGGATGAGCAAGCCGCCGGCGGGAAAATCGTGGTAACGCTGGACTAAGCGGAGTCGGGTCCGTTTCTTTTGCCTCGTCGAATGAAATAGAGAAGAGAAGAGAAGGCGTCCTGCGGATAATCGTTTCATAGGCGGGCAGCCCGGCTTGCGGGGAGGGAATATGGCTTGGGCGCTGCAACGCGTCCAGGCCTCCCGCCCACCCTGCAAGCTTGCCCCGCGGTTTCCCGCCGGCCTCCGCCAGTTCAGCGACGCAGGGCAAACGTGCATTTGTCGCCAGCCAAGTTCAAAAGCCAAAGATCGTGAACGTGCGCTTAGTTTTCCGCGCGGCCCGGTTCGGGCGGCGGAATGCTCACCACCCGGTCCCGTCCGCCATTCTTGGCCAGGTATAGCGCCTTGTCCGCGCGGGCCAGTGTGCTGTGTATCCGCTCGTCCTCCAGCCACAGCGTGACGCCGACGGAGAACGTCTGCTGGTCCGGCAGGTTGCGGCGCAGCGATTCAATGCGGATCACGGCCTGCGGCAGGTCGCAGTCCATCAAGGCCAGCACGAATTCCTCGCCGCCAAAGCGAGCGAACAGGTCCGATTGCCGCATGCGCGATTTGATCAGCAAGGACGCTTCCCGCAATAGCCGGTCGCCCTCGGGGTGGCCATAGGTATCGTTGAATTGCTTGAAGTGGTCCAGATCGAACAGCGCGATGGCGAGGGGCTGGCGGTAGCGTCGGGCCGTGGCCAGCATCATTTCTATTTGCAAGTCCCAGGTGCGGCGGTTGGGCAGCTGGGTCAACTCGTCGGTGCCGGCCAGCGACTCCAGCTTCTGCATCAGGCTGCGCATCTGGCTTAGCCACTTGTGCAGCAGCCGGACCAGCAAAAAGCCCATGGCGCTGGCGATGATCCACATCACCAGCATCATCCAGCGGGCGACGATGCCGTAGGAATTGGATTGCACCACTTTCTTCATCAGGCCCAGGGTGATCGATACCGCCAGCGTGTTGGCGCTTTCCGAGATGTGATTGAAGATGCGGATTTCCTCGTTCATGACCAGGTTCGATGCCTTGTCCTGCGAAGCGGCATCCGGGGCGCGGTACAAGGCGATGATCTTGCGATCCAGGGCCATGAAGCGGTTGAAATCTTCCTGCACGCTATTGAGCTGGCTGCGTTGGTCATTGGCGAGGTGCATCGCGCGCAGCTTGCCGAGGTCTCGGTTGAAGTTGTCGGCGGAGCGTAGAAACTCCGACCGGCTCATCGAGTCGTTGCTGCTTGCGCCTGCCACGTGGCGGACGATGTCCAGCGCGTAGCCGTTTTGCCAGCCGTTCAGGTCCGCTGCGTCAAACTTCACTGCCATGGCCGCCTGGGCAATGGCGATGTATTCCACAATCTCCGCCCTGCCGTCCTCTTCCAGCTTTTCGATATAGAAGGACAAGACCGGCAGCAGGCCCATGCACAACAGGATGGGCGCGGCAACCATGATGGCCTTCAGCAGAATGCCTTTGTCGTTTCTGTCAAACATGCTTGCTTCGCCGCAGTGGAATGGGAGGATGGACAAGCGTCGCTTCTAGGGACTGGCGGACGCCGGCTCTGCTTCAGAATAGATGGTTTTGATAAGGACAAATACGTATCCGCCGCGGCGAGCCTGGAATGGCCGGCGCTTGCGCCTGACGCGGGCTGGTTTGCCTGGATGCGAAATATCAATGGCATAATATGGCTTTGCGAGGAGCCGCGGATGTCTCGATTTGACCTGATTATTTTCGACTGCGACGGCGTGCTGGTGGACAGCGAGCGCGTGACCAATGCCGTGTTCGCCCGCATGCTCAATGAGCTGGGTTTGCCGGTGACGCTGGACGATATGTTCAGCCACTTCGTCGGCCTGTCCATGGCGCAATGCCTGAAGCAGGTTGCGGAAAGGCTGGGCCAGGCGCCGCCGCCAGGGTTTGAGGCGGAATACCGCCGTCGCTGCCAGGCCGCGCTGGAAGCGGAGTTGAACGTGGTGGCCGGCGTGCCGCAGATGCTGGAGGCCCTGTGTTTGCCGTACTGCGTGGCGTCCAACGGCAGCCATGACAAGATGCGCGCCACGCTGGGGCTGACGGGTTTATTGCCGCGTTTTGCCGGCCGGATGTTCAGCGCGCAGGAGGTGGCCGAGCCCAAGCCGGCGCCGGACGTGTTTCTGCATGCGGCGCGCAGTCTGGATGTCGATCCTGCCCGTTGCCTGGTGGTCGAGGATACGCCTACCGGCGTGCGCGCCGGCGTGGCTGCGGGAATGACGGTGTGGGCTTATGCGGCGCTGATGCCGGCTAGTCGGTTGATCGAGGCGGGAGCGGCGAGCGCGTTTGCGCAGATGGCGGACTTGCCGTTGCTATTGCAGGTTTGAACAGTGAGCGCAGGATCAGCGGGAGCCGTTGCCGGCGGGCGCCGCTCCTGCGGCGTCGTCAGTGCAACAGCAGATCTTCGTGGTCTTCGGGATAATCATTTTCCGGCGCGCGGCGCCAGGCATAACAGCGCGGCGGGGCGCCGGCTTCGGTTTGGAACTGCTTCAGCCAGTAGGCCAGGCGGCGCCAGCAGCGGCGCTCATGAGTCAGGAAATGCAGCAGTCGGCTACGGCTTCCAGGCTCCGGTTCTGCCGGCAGGCTGTGATCGTTCATCATCGCGGTCATGATGTTATCGCTCCAGATCGGTTGATGGGTGCTATCCACGTTTCGAACTGTAGCGATGGCGAAATCAATTTCGCGCATAAAAAGCGGCCGGACGCATCAAAATCTCATCAAAGCCTTTTATCGCCGCATGCGGGATGGGCGTCGAGCGGCAGCCGGTACAACCAGGCTTCCACATTGCCGTATTCCGGGCCGGCATTGAATGGTCGGACCCGCTTGGCGCCGGCGTTTTCCGCGGCGCGGATGGACGCGGCATTGTCTCTGGCCATGGCGATGTCCAGCCATTCCAGGCCCAGATCGCGGGCGATAGGCGCCAGCTCGCGCAGCGCCGCGGCGGCGAGGCCCGCGCCGCGTTTCCAGGGCACCACGGCATACCCGACATGGCCCAGGCAGTAAGGCGGCAGCGCCGAGGTGCCGTGCTGCCAGCGCAGGTTCAAGTCGCCGGCATATTGGTTTTGCGCGTCGATGATCCAGTAGCGCAGCCAGGGTAGCCGCGGTACGGCGCGGCCGTCTTCCAGCACAACCGCTTGGCCGCCGCCTTGCGGATTGCCCAGGGAAGCAATATAGGCGGCGGGATCGCGGGCGATGGCGGCCAGCATTCGTCCGGCGGCGACGGGGTCGTGATCATCGTCCGGCGTCCAGCCGCGTTGCAATGCCCCGATCAGACCAGGCAGTTTTTCGGCGTTGGGCATGATCAGTTTGACCGATGTGCGGGAGGGGATTGCAGACGGCATGAATTTCTCCGAATGGGCGATTCATTGAGTAATCCACCGGAAACCGCATTTCCGGCTGGCGCATGCGGCTAGCTCTTGGCATAGCGGGGCAGGCATGAATATGCCTGCAATTTAAGCTATTTGGCATTTTGGGTCGACAATGAACTACCCGCCTTAGGCGCATGTCTGATAGGTTTTGTTTACAAGCGTTTACTGGTCGCCAGCCTTGGTGACATCCGTTACCATGCTGCATCCCCCTACGAATCCGACCATGCCGAGCGTTTTTTTTCACTCAGATTGGCTAAACCGATTGAGCCGCCGCTGCCTGCGCAGCGGGCGGCCGTTGGCTTTGGCCGCCGCCTTGCTGGCCGCGCCGGCCTTTGCCGCCTTGGACTACACCGTGGATATTCAGGCGCCGGGCAATCTGACGCCCTTGCTGCGCGACAATCTGGAACTGCTGACCAGCCAGAAGGACCCGGATATCGACCAGGCCTGGCTGGAGCAACTGGTCAAGGGCACGCCGGACGAGGCGAAGAAGCTGCTGGAGACTGAGGGCTATTTCCACGCCAATGTCGAGGCTACCCTGCAAGAGGGCAACCGCATCGTGGTCAAGGTGGCGCCGGGCAAGCCGGCGCAGATCACCGACCTGACCATCCGGCTGGATGGCGCCATCCGCCAGCAGGACGATTATCAGCAACGTTTTGCCCAAGTGCTGGAAGCGTGGTCCTTGCCGCTGGGCGCGCCCTATCGTCAGGATGACTGGGACGCCAGCAAGCGCGCCATTCTGCGCAAGGTGCAGGCCGACCGCTTTCCCAGGGCGCGCATCGTCAAGAGCGAGGCGAAGATCGACCCGGCCACCGACAGCGCCGTGCTGGAAGTGACGGTGGACAGCGGCCCGCTGATCCGCTTTGGCCGGATCAAGGTCAACGGCTTGCAGCGCTATCCGTGGAAGCTGGTGGTGGGTCAGGCGGACTTCAACAATGGCTCGCCTTACACCCAGGACAAGCTGCTGGCGTATCAGGCGGCGCTGGAGCAGTCGCCGCAGTTTTCCTCGGTGATCGTCAGCGCGGATTTCGACCACATCGTCGACGACAAAGTGCCGGTCAATGTCGATCTGGTGGAGTTGCCGCGGCAGAAGGCGGAGCTGGGCCTGACCTATGACTCCGACGTCGGTCCCGGCGTCCGCGTCGGCTACGACCATTACAATATTTTCAGGCGCGGCTATACCGGCTCGATGCTGATCGACTGGAAGCGAGACCAGCAGTCGGTCAGCTTTGGCCTGGGCTTCCCGCGCGAGCGCGACGGCTACTCCCACTCCATCACCAGTTCCTTCAAGTCAGAAAACATCCAGGGATTGAAGACCGATACCATCGATGCCGGCGCCTGGCGCGTGCGCAGCCGCGGCAATATCGAATCGCGCATGGGCGTGGAGTTCCTGAAGGAAAGCGAGGAGGCCGGCGGCGTTTCCTCGCGCGACACCCACGTCACCCAGCTGGTGTATGGCTGGACCCAGCGCGCGGTGGACGACCTGATGCGGCCGCGCAGCGGCTATCTGCTGGATGCGCGGGTGTCCGGCTCGTTGGGTCTGCTGGGTTCGTCCACTTCCATCGTGCGCGGCTACGGCCGGGCGGTGGGCTACTGGTCGCCGTTCCCCAAGTACGGCACCTTCGTCGGCCGGCTGGAGCTGGGCCAGGTCTGGGCCAAGGAGGGCGCGCAAGTGCCGTCGGCCCTGCTGTTCCGCGCCGGCGGCGCCAACAGCGTGCGCGGCTACGATTACCAGAGTCTCGGCCTGCCCGGCCCCAACGGCTCGGTGCTGGGC
>NZ_JAELTR010000053.1:0-27654 GCF_016428945.1 Chromobacterium sp. ASV23 | reverse complement strand
GCGTCAGGATCGCCTCGGTGGATGGCTCGCCGGACATCGAGCGGGCCTTGCGCCAGCCCGGACCCATCATCGCCTCGGCCAGCCAATCGCCGTATCGGATAGGCCGCGAAGCGGTATTGCTGGGTCAGCGCCTGCGGCAAGGGGAAAAAACGGCGCGCCTGGTGAAGGTGCCGGTCACCCTGGTCACCCGCGATAATCTCGCCGCCTACCGCGGCTGGCAAAGCCCGCTGCCGCCCGCCGACAGCCATTGATCGCCCGTTCCGCTTTGACCTTCCCGCCTGGCGGTGTCACACTGCCGATCCGATATCTTTCACCAGATCAAAGGATTTGCCATGTTTGCTTCCCGCCCGCTGAAGGCCGGCCTCGTCGCCGTGCTGCTTTCGATGCCGCTGTTGGCCCATGCTGACGCCGCCCAGGAAGCCGGTGCCAAGGAACTGGCCGCCACGCTGAATCTCGACAATATGCTGCCGGATCTGGCGCAGCGCACCTCCGCCAGCGCCGTGCCGCTGCTGCAGGAATACTTCGTCAAGAACAAGATCCAGCTGAATGAGGCGCAGCAGAAGAAAGTGCAAGCCGGCCTGAAAGGCTACGGCGACAACATCCACAAGCTGGCCGCCGACTACTTTGGCTCGGCATCGGTCAAGACCCAGTTTGAACAAACCGTGGTCAAGAACTTCAGCACTCAATTCAGCGCCGACGAGCTGAAGCAGATCAACGCCTTCTACAAGAGCGCGGCCGGTCAGAAGTTCATGAAGCAGCAGCCGCAGATCATCAACGGCATCGCCGGCGAAACGCTGAAGACCGCCGAGAAGACCCTGCTGCCGAAGATGCAGGCCGCAGCCGAGGCCTACGGCAAGACCATCGCCAAGAAATAATTCATTCCAGCATCAAACTCAGCCGGCGCGCGCGCTCCAGCGCGGCGTCGGCGCCGTTCCACTCGTCCTGCCAGACCCACACCTGGCCGCGCGTGTCCAGCATCTCCATCAGCCACAACCGGCTGCCGCCCTGCAGTTCGACCCGCCGCGCCCGCACCGGGCGTCGATAGTTGAACACCACCATATCGCTGGTTCTGACCGGCGCCGCAGCTCTCATCGCACTCTCCCCGATTGTCCTGTCTCTACCCTTAACAGGCTCTTACGCAAAAGCCATGCCATCCCAAGCCCGCGACACGGGCTATAACAGGCATATCGCTCTTGCCCGCGCCCCTTTCCCATGCGCCTGTCCACCGCCTGCCAGATCTGGATCGCCGTCTTCGCGCTTCCCTGCGCGGCGGCGCAGACCGTCACCATCCTGACCGACAACGACTACCCGCCGTATTCCTACGAGGCGGACGGCCAGGCGCAGGGGATTTATAACGACATCCTCCGCGCCGCCTCGGCCCGCTTGTCCGGCTACCGGATCCAACTGCGGCCAGTGCCGTGGAAACGCGGCCTGGCCGAAGTGGAGAGCGGCCGCGCGCTGGCGCTATCGCCGCCATACTTCCGGCCGCACGACCGCCCCTTCATGCAACCCTACTCGGTGCCGATGCTGACCGAGCGCGTGGCGGTGTATTGCCGCGCCGAAACCATGCTTCGGCCCCGTCCTAACTGGCCGGACGACTATCTGGGCTTGCGCATTGGCAACAATGCCGGCTTCAAGCCGGGCGGCGACGCATTCTGGCAACGGGTGGCGCAGGGACAAATCCAGCTGGAGGAAGCAGCCAATGCCCACATCAACCTATTGAAGGTGATACGCGGCCGCCTGGACTGTTATCTGAACGACGATCTGGCCATCCAGCTTGAGCTGGCCCGGCTGCAGCAGGAGCATTTGTACTCGGCCGGGCAACTAGCCAAGGCGGTCACGGTATCGGAAGAACAAGGCTATGTCGGCTTCACCGACCGCGACGGCGGCCGCTTCCCGTACAAACAGGACTTCCTCAAACAGTTGAACCAGGCGTTGACCGAAATGAAACGGGAAGGCCTGATAGACGGCATCGTGGAACATGCGCTGCAGAACGCTCGCCAGCAACCCGAATCGCCATCGTTTTGACAGATGCGAAAAGCCCGGCTTAGCATGTGCTGTCGCCCTACCCGAAAGCATCAATGGAAAACCGCAAATTGGCGGTACTGATAGACGCCGACAACGCCCAGTCGTCGCTGATCGCGGAGCTGTTGGCCGAAGTGGCCAAATACGGCACCGCCGTCGTCAAGCGCGCCTATGGCGACTGGACCACGACACAACTGAAGGGCTGGAAGGACGTGCTGCACCAGTACGCCATCTCGCCCATCCAGCAGTTTGCCTACACCAAGGGCAAGAACTCCACCGACTCGGCGCTGATCATCGACGCGATGGACCTGCTCTACACCGGCAATTTCGATGGCTTCTGCCTGGTATCGTCGGACAGCGACTTCACCCGCCTGGCCACCCGGCTGCGCGAAGCCGGGCTGACCGTGATCGGCCTGGGCGAGCAGTCCAAGACGCCGCGCCCCTTCATCGCCGCCTGCGATAAATTCGTGTTCACCGAAGTCCTGCGCCCGGCCCCGCCGGCCAAGGCCAAAGCGGAACCCGCCGCCCCGAAGACCCGCGCCAGCCGCGCGCGCGCCAAACCGGCGCCGGCGAAGGAGCGCCACCCGCTGCAAGACATGTTCACCTCGGCGATCGAGGCGGTGTCCCGCGACAGCGGCTGGGCCGAACTATCGGCCGTCGGCTCCTACCTGGCCAAGAACGACCCATCGTTCGATCCGCGCAATTGGGGACATAGCCGGCTGTCGCAGATGGTGAAGAAACTGGATTTCCTGACGGTGCAGGAGAGCCGCAATGGCTCCAAGCTGCATAGCGAGATCCGCTTACGCCATGACGGCGAGCCGGCAAGCGCGGACGCGCCGGCGGTCGAACATGAGGATGCCCCGGCCGCCCCGGCCCGCAAGAAGCGCAGCCCGCGCAAGAAAACCCCGTCTGCCGGCTGAAACTGGCACGTTAATTGCACAAGCCTTGATTCAAGGCCCCTACGACCTCACGCAAGGACAGATCATGCAGATTCGTGAAGCCAACTTGGAAGACCTGGCTGCGATACTCGACATCTACAACGAAGTGATCGCCACCACCACCGCTGTCTACAACGACGACCCGCTGACGCCGGGCGAATTCGCGCTGTGGTTCCAGGATCGCACCGCCGCCGGCTACCCGGTGCTGCTGGCCGAGGAAGACGATGGCCGCGTGCTGGGTTTCTCCAGCTTCGGCGATTTCCGCACCCGCCCCGGCTACCGCTTCACCGTGGAGCACAGCGTGCACCTGACCGAACAGGCCCGCGGCAAGGGCATAGGCACCGCGCTGGTGCAGGCGCTGTTCCCGCGCGCCCAGGCCTTGGGCAAACACACGATGCTGGGCGCGGTGGACGCCGAAAACGAGGGTTCCATCCGCTTCCATGAAAAGCTGGGCTTCGTCCAGGTAGGCCGCCTGCCGCAAGTCGGTTTCAAATTCGGCCGCTGGCTGGACCTGGTCTATCTGCAGCGTTTCATCGACGGCGACCCCACCAACGGCCCGGCAGCCGACGCCTGATCCCTTCCGTCTCATCATGATAGAGCGCGCGGCCGCCCAGCAAGCGGCCGACGCGCGCAGCCAGCAGCGCGACCAGCGCCACCGGCAACAGCATGCTCCAGGCGCCGGTCAGCTCCATCAGCATCGCCACCGCCAACAACGGCGCCTGAGCAGTCGCCGCCAAGAACGCCGCCATCCCCACCAGCACCGCTCCCCCTCCTGGCAAGCAGCCGGGCAAAGCCAGATTCAACAGCTGGCCGGCCAGCGCGCCGCACGCCGCACCCGCGAACAGCATCGGCGTAAAGATGCCGCCCACCGCGCCGGAACCGCTGGTCGCCGCCGTCGCCACCAGCTTGCACAGCAGCAGCGTCAACACCAGCTGCCAGGCCGGTTGATGGCCCAGCAGCCACGATACCGTGCTGTAGCCGTTGCCCCACATCTGCGGCCAGAACCAAGCAAGGCAGCCCACCGCCGCGCCCCCCAGCGCCATCCGCAGCGGCAGCCGCCAGGGCAAGCGGGCGAAAGCGCGCCGGCCCAGTTCCATCAGCAGCAGAAACAGCGGGGCGCAAGCGCCCAACATCAAGGCCAGCAGGCAATAGCCGGCCAGCGCCAGCGCGCCCGGCGCCGGCAACGGCGGAGGTTGATACAGGGGAGACAAGCCAAACAGATGATTAACCGTCAGGCTGGCGGTCAGCGCCGCCAAGGCCAAGGCCGGCAGCGAACGCGCATCCAGCCGTCGCCATACCACCTCGCAGACGAAAACCATCGCCGATACCGGCGCATGATAGGCGGCGGCCCAGCCGGCGGCGATGCCGCAAGCCACCAGACGCCGCCGTTGCGGCAAACTCATCGGCAATAGCCGGGTCAATAACGAGCCGCCCTGCGCCGACAGCGCCACCATCGCCCCTTCGCGGCCGATGGAGCCGCCGCTGGCGACGGTGCATAGCGAGGACAGGCTGTTGACCAGGGTGCGGCGCAGGCTCAGGTGGCCATCCCCTACGCGCACCGCTTCCAGGTAATCGCCGGCGGCCGCGCCGCGCAACAGGTGCCGGCCCTGCTCCAATACCACGCCGGCCAGCAATCCGCCCAAGACCGGCGCCAGCGCCCGTTGCCACGGCGCCAGCCGGCTGGCGATCTCCACCAGGCCGCTGGCGTGCCCGCCCAGCAGATACGTCAGCGCGTGCAGCGCCGCCTGGAAGCACAGCACCAGCAAAGCGCCCAGCACGCCGCACGCGGCCGCGAACAAGGGGATCAGAACAAGACGGCGCAGTTTGGGCGGCAAGTGCATGCGAACGGAAACACGGTGAGGGCGACTGGCGTCAAGCCTAGCAGAGCGCCGCCGCGCGGAAAACGAAAAGCGCCGCAGTTGCCTGCGGCGCTCCTCTTTTTTTACAGCGACTGTCAGTGCAGTGCTTGTTCTTGATTTTCTCTATTCTCGTCCTTTGTACGACTCAGCGCACTTCTGCAACAATATCCCTACTGAACACTTTTTCGCAATACTTGCATTTCATTTTTGTGTCGTTAGCGACGGTTTTCACGTAGAAGAAACTGATCACCGGCTCGTTGTGAGATATGCAGTTGGAGTTAGGGCAGGAAAAAATGCCCTCCACCGCCTCCGGCAACGTCAATTTATGCTTTTTGACAACTTCGAAGTTTTCGATGACGTTGACGGTAGCCTGGGGCGCGAACAGCGCCAGCTCGTTGGCCTGCTCCTCGGTCAGCGCCACATTCTCCACCTTGATCAGGTCCTTGCTGCCCATGTGGCGGCTCACCAGGTTCAGGCCCACGGTGACGCGCTCGCCGCTCTCGGCCAGCTTGAACAGGCGCAGGATCTTGACGCCTTCGCCAGCCGGAATGTGATCGATCACGGTGCCTTGCTTCAGCGCTTCTACGGTGCGGGTGTATTGCATGATCTTGTCCTCTTTTCTTGCCTGATTACACGGTTTCGTTCAGCACCAGCGACAGCAGCGCCTGGCGCGCATACACGCCGTTCTTCGCCTGTTCGAAGTAGTAGGCGTGCGGCGTGGCGTCGACATCCACCGCGATCTCGTCCACCCGCGGCAGCGGATGCAGCACCTTCATGCCGGGACGCGCGGACTTGAGCATTTCGGCGCGCAGCGCGTACTGGCCCTGAATTTTCTTGAACTCGGCCTCGTCGAAACGCTCGCGCTGCACGCGGGTCATGTACAACACGTCCACTTCCGGGATCACGTCTTCCAGGCTCTCCGCCACCGTGTACTGAATGCCCTTCTCGTCCAGTTCCTCGCAGATGTAGTCCGGCATCGCCAGCACCTCAGGCGCCACAAAATAGAAGCGCGCGCCGAACAGCGACAGCGCCTGCGCCAGCGAGTGCACGGTGCGGCCGTATTTCAGATCGCCGGCGAAGGCCACGGTCAGGCCATCCAGCCGGCCTTGGGTCTCGCGGATGGAAAACAAGTCGAGCAGGGTTTGCGTCGGGTGCTGGTTGGAGCCGTCGCCGCCGTTGATCACCGGCACCGCCGAAAACTCGCTGGCCAGCCGCGCCGCGCCTTCCTTGGGGTGGCGCATCACCACCGCGTCGGTGTAGGAGCTGATGATCTTGATCGAGTCGGCCAGCGTTTCACCCTTCTTGGCGCTGGTATTGCCGCCGTCGGCAAAGCCGATGATGTTGCCGCCCAGGCGTTGCACCGCGGTTTCAAACGACAGCCGGGTGCGGGTGGACGGCTCGAAGAAGCAGCTGGCCACCAGCTTGTCCTGCAGCAGATCGCTGCGCGGGTTCTGCTTCAAGCGACTGGCGGTCTCCACCACCAGTTCCAGTTCCTCGCGGCTGAAGTCGGGTATGGAGATGATGTGCTTGCGGTACAGTGGATTGGCCATGATCGCTTTCCTCATGTTGGCGGTTGCGGACGAAAAAAAAGCCCCTGGATTCAGGGGCTTTTTTTGCGGAATACGGGAGCGTCGGGAACGATGGCGCGGAACAACAACGCCGCCGCGCCACCCAGACGGGTGTCGCTGATGCTGCTTCGCTGTCTTGCTGCCTGTTTCATGCCTGCGTTCCGAACAAAATTGTCGGAATATATCCTACCTCTGCTCCGCTGACAAGATGCAGAGCCCATGATCAGTCCATTTTTTTTCGATGCCGGTCCTTTTCCGCCGCCGCAGGCAGGCCGAATTGCAACAGTTCCCGCAGCAGCCTTGCAAATCGACGCAGCGGGGATGATGCTTGTAGTAGAGGCTGCGCCACGGCCCGCACTCAACTTTTCCCGAACACCCGACATGATCAAGCGCATAGACGTCAAAGACATCAAGATCGGCATGTACATCCACGATCTGAACAGCGACTGGATGTCCCACCCCTTCCTGGTCAACCGCTTCCTGGTGCGCAAGGAATCGGAAATCGAAAAGATTATCGATTCCGGCATCCACGAGGTTTACATCGATACCAGCAAGGGCCTCGATCTGCCGTCCGCGCCTACCGAACACGAGGTGCGGCAGAAGCTGGAAAGCGAGCTGATCGAAATCGCCAGCCGCCCCAGCACCGTGACGCGCAAAGTCGAGGCGGCGGAGGAGTTCGGCCGCGCCCAGCTGGTCCACAACGAGGCGAACCTGATCGTCCGCCACATCCTGCAGGATGTGCGCCTGGGCAAGCAGGTGCAGCTGGAGCAAGTGGAACCGCAGGTAGAAAAACTGACTGAATCCATTCTGCGCAACAACGGCGCGCTGCTGTCGCTATGCCGGATCAAGGACAAGGACAACTACACCTTCCAGCACTCGGTCAGCGTCGGCGCGCTGATGGTCAGCTTTTGCAACGCGCTGGGCATGAGCCGCGAGGCCATCCATCACGCCGGCATCGGCGGCATGCTGCACGATATCGGCAAGATGAAGGTGCCGGACGACATCCTGAACAAGCCGGGCAAACTGACCGAGCAGGAATTCAAGGTGATGAAGTGCCATGTGGTGGAAAGCCAGAAAATCCTGCATGCCACGCCGGGCATTCCGGAAATCGCCATCCAGGTGGCCGGCCAGCACCACGAACGCCATGACGGCAGCGGCTATCCGGCGGGCCTAAAAGGCGACGAGATTTCCCAGCTGGGACAGATGGCCGCCATCGTCGACGTCTACGACGCGTTGACCTCCGACCGCTGCTACCACCAGGGCATGTCGCCGACCGACGCCCTGCGCAAGATCTACGAATGGTCGAAGTTCCACTTCAACCCGGAGCTGGTGCAGGCCTTCATGCGCGCCATCGGCATCTACCCCATCGGCACCCTGGTGCGGCTGGAAAGCGGCAGGCTGGGCGTGGTGGTGGAGCAGAACGACCACAATCTGATCTGCCCCAAGGTAAAGGTGTTCTTCAGCATCAAGAGCAATACCCACATCAAGCCGGAAATCGTTGACCTGTCGCGCCGCATGGGCGCCGGCGGCGGCGACAAGATCGTCAAGCACGAGTCGCCGGAGAAGTGGCACATCGACCCGCTGCGCTTCCTGTAGGGCGGAAGCCCGGCCATGCCGGGCGTTCCGCCATCTCGCCGTCCATCACGCTAGCGCCAAACGACTTGCATGCACAGAGACTCGGCGGAACGCCCCCTTGGGGCTTCCGCCCTACCGGTAATCCCCCCACACCGCCTGCATGGCGCCGACAGCGGCCAGCGCGGCGGTTTCGGTGCGCAGGATGCGCGGCCCCAGCTTCAGCGGCGTCCAGCCAGCGGCCAAGGCCGCATCCTCCTCCGGCGCGGAGAAGCCGCCCTCCGGCCCCACCATCAGCCAGCTGCGCGCCGGCCGCTCGGCCAACTGCGCCAGGCTCTTGTCGCCGCGCGGCGACAGGATCAGCCGGATGTCGGCTTCCTGGCGCTGCGCCAGCCACTCGTTCAGCGTCAGAATGGGCAGCACCTGCGGCACCGTGTTGCGGCCGCTTTGCTCGCAGGCGGAAACCACGATCTCCTGCCAGCGCGCCACCCGCTTGTCGGCGCGCTCGCCGCTGAGTTTCACCACGGAGCGGCCGGCGGCGATGGGCTGGAACACCGCCACGCCCATTTCCACGCCCTTCTGCAGCGTGAACTCCATCTTGTCGCCGCCGGAAATGCCCTGTGCCAGGCCCAGCCACAGCGGGGTTTCACGTGAAACGTCGTCGAAACGCTCGATCACGCACTGCGCGTCGCGCTTCATCACCGCCCCGAGCACGGCGTGATACTCGCCGCCGCGTCCATTGAACAAGGTGATGGCGTCGCCGGCATTCAGCCGCAATACTTGGATATGACGCACCACAGCATCGGGCAGGGACAGTTGCTGGCCGACCGCGAGGTCGGCGTCCAGATAAAACCTTGGCATCGGATATTGAAAGTCGCTGTTGATACCGGTATTTTGCTAGGTTTGCTTCATTCGGCAAACCGCTTTTGCGCCGCGACGACGCATTTTTGCAGGAGAGACAGGATGCAGGTGCTAGAACAGGTGATGCGACTGGTGCGCGAAGTGGCGGCGCGCGAGGTCATGCCGCGCTTTTTGCACGTGGGCAAAAGCCGCAAGGACGACGGCACCCTGTTCACCGAGGCCGACCTGGCCTGCCAGCAAGCGCTGCAACACGGCCTGCCGGCCATTCTGCCGCATCCGGTGCTGGGCGAGGAGATGGAGCGCGAGGAACAGGACGCGCTGTGGGAGGCCAACCGCAACGGCCTGTGGGTGGTGGACCCGATAGACGGCACCACCAACTTCGTCAACGGCCTGCCGTATTTCGCCATCTCGGTCGGCCTGATGGTGGCCGGCAAGAGCGAGCTGGGCGTGATCTATAACCCGGTGTCGGACGAGATGTTCTACGCCCGCCGCGGCCTCGGCGCCTGGCTGAACGGCCATCGCCTGCCGCTGAAGACCATCAACAACTGCATCGGCGACGCCATCGCCAGCGTTGAAGTCAAGTATCTGCGCTCCGGCAAGCTGGCGGCGCGCATCGGCAGCGTGGCGCCGTGCGGCAGCCAGCGCAATATGGGCTCCAGCACGCTGGACTGGTGCTTTCTGGCGGCCGGCCGCTACGACCTGTATCTGCATGGCGGCCAGCGGCTGTGGGACTACGCCGCCGGGGCCGTCATCGCCGAGGAAGCCGGCGCCCGTCTGGCCAGTCTGAATACCGACGATTACTGGAGCGACGTGATCTGGAAGCGCTCGGTGGTGGCCGCCATCACGCCGGAGCTGTTCTCGCAGTGGCACCGCTGGGTGCGGGCCAACCAGTAAGCCCAAGGCGCTGGCTGGGCGCTGCGCGGTCGAGTCGGCGAATTCGGCAGCGGGGCTTACTTCAGCCGATTCCAGTTCAGAATCGCTTCCTTCTTGTTGTCGGCCTGCGCGCCGATGGCCGGGCAATTGCCCTTTTCCGGATAGCGGCTGCACTGCACCCACAGCCGGCGCGAACCGGCCTTCACCAGCTCGCCGCGCGCGCCGCATTTGGGACAGGGTTTTGGTGTCAGCGGAGCGGTTTCGGTCATCTTGGTCTCCCTCAAGCAACAAGGGCCCTGCGCGGGCCCCTAGTCTTCTCTCATCTGCTCAAGCTTAGCGTTTGCATAAGGCCGCCGACAAGAAAAAGGCGAACGCGCGAAGACCTCCCCGAAATGTCAACGCCGACGCGTCATCGCCTTGGCCTGGACCGGCAGCGCATAGCCCTGCTGCCGCACGAAGTCGGCGACGAAGCCGCCCAGCAGCAGATGGGTGTGCGTGGTCGGGTGCAGATTGTCCCAGAACACATAGGCGTCGGCATTGGTGCACTCCGGCCGCGGCGTCTGCGCCGAAATATAAGGCAGGCTGGCATTGGCGGCCACGTTCAGGCAGGACTGGGTGGTGTTGCTGACCTGGTACTTGGCCGGATTGGCCAACAGATCGTTGAACATGCCGTAAGCGTCGAACAGCCTGAGCTTGAGGCCGGCGCCATGTTTCTGCTGCAGCGTGGCCACCAGCGCCGTCAACTTGGCGTTGTAGTCCTTCACTTGCTGCGCCAGTTGCGCGGCCTTGCCGCCGCTGCTGCCGGACGGCGTGCGCGACAAGTCGGGCAGGTTCAGCACCACGATATTGCGGCCGCCGGCGGCGATGATCTTTTCCAGCGCCTTGCCTTGGTCGGCGATCACCTGATCGACGCTGCGGCCGTAGTTCAGCAGGTCGTTGCCGCCGATCAGCATGGTGAACAGCGTATTCTCCGCACGGTAGCCCGGCGCCTTCTGCATGTATTGCGTCCAGGAATCCACTTCCTGCAACAGTCCCGGCACCACCAGATGCTTGTCCGCCGCCGCGCCGCCTATCGCCCAGTTGTAGATCGGCAGCCCCAGCTGCTCGGCCAGATGCTCCACCCACACGCGGCCATTGCTGAAGCGGCCGATATACCAGCTCTGGGCGGTGGGCAGCTTCCACTGCGACGCGCCGTACATGTTCTGGGTATCGGACAGGCTGTCGCCGAACACGATCAGCTTGTTGATGGCCGGACCCTGCGCCGCGCTGTCCAGCGTCCAGATGGTGTGGTTGTACGACATGGCGTTGTTGGCGGCGGCCACCAGCGCCAGTGGGCGATTGATGCCCTGCTTGGCCAGCGTGTTCTGGCATGCCGCGCGCAGCGCGTCCTGGCTGGCCTCGCTGTAGAACATGTTTTTCAGCGCCACGATGCTGCCGGACCACCAGTAGCCGTTGACGCGGTAGTAGTCGCCGCTGGACGGGTCGGTCGCCCAGACATAACGGGTTTGCGGCTGATTGGACGCCGGGCTGACCCGGTAATAGCAACGCAGATAGGTGTAGGTCGTGCTGCCCTGCTGCGGTTTGGCCTGGCTGGCGGCCAAGGCCGCTTCAGCCTCGGACAGCGGCTTGCCGGCGGAAAGCACGCCGTCCAGTTCGTCGTTGGGCGGTTGCGGCGCCTGCGCCTGCGCCTGCGCCTGGCCGGCGGCCAGCAGGCCGGCCAGCAAGGTTGATGCGAAAAGTCGTTTCATGTATTCACCCGATACCTTGATCTTGTTGTCAGCGGGTGGTCCGGTTTGCCAATCGGTCGCGGCAAGGATTCCGCGCCTTACGTAAACCACCTGCAACAATAGAATAACAGGCGTTTACATTTAAAATAAACCTGAAATTTTAAATATATAACCACAATTTGCCGCTGCCGCGCCTAGTCCGGACAAGAAAAAACCGCTGCCTGGGCAGCGGTTTTGAAAGAGGAGAACGGCGCTCAAACACTCAGCAATACGATCTTCAGCGGGTGTTTGCCGTCGTTGCTCGGGAAGTCGGCATCGGGCTCGATCCACTCCGCGGCGCGCACTTCGCGGCCCGCCTTGGCGGCGCTGCGCTTCAGCGACTCCAGCCAGGCATCGCCGTCGACTTCTGCAACATTATTGCAACAGATCAGCATGCCGCCGGGCGCAGTGGCCAGCAAAGCCGGCTTGAACAGCGCCTGGTAGTCGTTGACCAGGTCCACCACGCCAAACTGGCTCTTGGAGTAGCGCGGCGGGTCGAGGAACACCAGATCGAACTGGCGCGGCTCCAGCTTGGGGAAGGCCGGCATGCGCTTGCCGCGCACGCGGTCCGGTTGGCCGATGCCGGACAGCTGGCGCACGGCGGCGAACACGTCGCTGTGCAGGCAGCGCGGGCGGGTGGCCAGCAGGTTCAGCTTGGCGTTGGCGCGGCCCACGCTGAGGCTGGATTCGGAGAAATCGACGTTCAGCACGAAGCTGGCGCCGGCCTTGGCCGCCGCCACGCCCACGCCGCAGGTATACGAAAACAGGTTCAGCACGCTCTTGCCGTCTGCCAGCTGCATCACGCGGCGGCGCGCGGCGCGCAGGTCGAGGAACAGCCAGGGGTCCTGCCCCTTGTGGCGCGCCTGGTAGTGAAACGCCACGCCGTTTTCGCGGATGGTGATGTCCTGTTCCGCCACCGCCTGCTCGGCCAGCGGCAAGGTGTTGCGGACACGGGAATTGGCCTCGCTGCGGTCGTTGTACACCAGCGTCAGCTCAGGCAGGGTCTCGCGGTAATAGGCGCGGATTTCCTCCAGTTCCGCCTCCTCCAGCGAGCGGTGGAAGCTCTGCGCCAGGATCTGCTCGCCGTAGCGGTCTATGGTGAGGCCGGGCACGCCCTCGACGCTGCCGTGGAACAAGCGGTAGCAGTTGGTGTCTTCGGCGGCGAGGCGCGCTACGAGTTCGGCGCGAGCCGCAGCGGCGCGGCTGAGGAGTTCGGTCAGGCTGGACATGGGGGCTTTCGATTACGGTTCGGCCGGACCGGGGTGTTGGCCCCGGCCGGTTCAAAACCGAATTGTAAGCCCTGGCGGACAACGCACCAAGCGCCGTCCGCCTAAGCGGGTCAATGCAGCGTCTTCAACAGCGGCATGGCGCCGGACGAGCTGAGGAAGTCCGCCACCGCGTTACCCAGCAGCAGATGGGTATGCGTGGTCGGATGCAGCGTGTCCCAGAACACAAAGGTATCGGCATTGCCGCAGTTGCCGCGCGGCGACTGCCCCTGCATATAGTTCAGCGCCGAATCGGTGTTGATGTTCAGGCAGGACTGGGTGGTGTTGCTGACTTGGTACTTGCCCGGATTGGTCAGCAGATCGTTGAACAGCGCATAGCTGTCGAACACCTGGATGTTGACGCCGTACTGCTGGTTCAGCGAGGCGGCCAATGCGGACAGTTTCTGGTTGTAATCCAGCACCTGGGCCGCCACCGTGGCGGCGCCGCCCTTCAGCTGGTACACCGGAGCGCGCGACACATCGGGCAACTTCAACAGCAGAATGTTGCGGCCGCCAGCCTGGATCAGGCTGGTCAGCGCCTGCTGCTGGCCGGCAATCACCTTGTCCGGCGTGCTGCCGTAGTTGACCAGATCATTGCCGCCTATCCACATGGTGAACAAGGTCGTGGCCGGGTTGTAGTTGGGCGCCTGCTGCATGTATTGCTGCCATGACTGCACCTGCTGCACCACGCCCGGAATCACCAGCTTCTGGGTGCTGACGCCGGCCCCGCCTATCGCCCAGTTGTACAGCGGCAGCTTCAAGCGCGACGCCAGGTACTCCGCCCACACCGGGCCGTTGCTGAAATGGCCGACATACCAGCTGTTGCGATTCGGCAGCGTCCATTGCGAGGCGTTGTAGACGTTCTGGTTGTCGGACAGGCTGTCGCCGAAGGCCACGATCTTGTTGATCGCGCTGCCTTGGCCTGCCTGGTCATTGGTCCACACCGTGTAGTTGAACGACATGGCGTTGTCGGCGGCGAACACCATCGCCGGCGGCTGCTGGATGCCTTTTTTGGCCAGCGTGCTCTGGCAGACCGAGCGCAGCGCGTCCTGCGTCACGTCGCTGTAAAACATGTTCTTCCAATCGAACAGCCCGCTTCCCCACCAGTGGCCGTTCAGCCGGTAGTAGTCGCCGCTGGACGGGTCGAGCGCCCATACGTAGTCGGTCGTCGGTTGGGTATTGGCGCCGGAGGTGCGGTAATAGCAGCGCACATAGGTGTAAGTCGCGGGGCCCGGCACGGACTGGGTGCCCAGCCGCGCCGTGGCAGTCTTGGCCTTGGGCAGCCCTTGCTTCAGCAGCTGCTCCCGGCTCAGCGGACCTGACGGCGACAGGATATGGGCGTAGCGGGCGTCCGGCGCCACATCGGCATTCCCGGCAAAGGCAGGCGCGGCCAGCGCGACGCCCAACAGCAACCATGCTTTCATGCGTTCTCCTCGTGATGAGTGGTGGGTACGGCATCGAAGGGATAGACACAACCACAGCACAGTAGAAAGGAAATATGAAATTTGTATATTCGGCCAGGGTTTGCCGTAAGAAATAGATCAAACACTCGACTGACTGTCGTGATCTCGCCAGCGCAGCATCTGTCCGCTGTCGATTCGATTTGCATATGCCATAGTAAGAAAACCACTTCCCAGGAGAGCTGCCATGCAAGCCAATCGCGAACTGCTGAAAACCCTGTACACCATGGCCATGCTTGTTGAGGCGCGCGACGCCTATACCGGCGGCCATCTATGGCGCGTATCGCGCTATAGCCTGCTGCTGGCGACGGACCTGCAGCTGCCGCAGGAAGAAGTGGAACGCATCGCGCTGGGCGGCTTTCTGCATGATCTGGGCAAGATAGGGGTGCCCGACGCGGTGCTGAACAAGCCGGACAAGCTGAGCGACGAAGAATACGCGGTGATCAAGACCCACCCGCAAGTCGGCGCGGATTTGCTGCTGGACCATCCCTTGGCCGACCTGGTGATAGACGCGGTGCTCAGCCATCACGAAACGCCGGATGGCCGGGGCTATCCCAACCAGCTCAGCGGCAAATCCATCCCCTTGGCGGCGCGCATCGTCGGCATCACCGATGCCTTTGACGCGATGACCAGCAGCCGGCCCTACCGCCAGGGCATGCCGGCGGAGAAAGCCCTGGCCATCATCGAGGCAAACCGCGGCGGCCAGTTCGACGCCGAGCTGGCCGACCGCTTCGTCGCCTTGGGCCGCGCCGGCAAGCTCGACCATGTGCTGGGACACAGCGAACCAGGCGTGCCCATGCAGTGCTGCCTGTCCTGCGGCCCCATCATCGCCGTGCCGTCGGACGCCGCGGATGGCGAAGACATCTACTGCCCGGCCTGCGGCGGCGGCTATCGCCTGAGCAAGCACAGCGGCGCGCTGTCGCTGACGCCATCGGGCAAACGCGACCTGGTGAAAGCGCGCCAGCCCCGCGCCAACAACCATCTGATAGACAAGTTATTGGCGGAAAACCAGAAGCTCAACAGCCGCAAACGTCCTGGCCTGCTGGAAATGCTGTTCGGCTGAGGATGGTCGGCATATGGGTCACATCATTTGCCTCAAGAATGCGTATGGTATAAATTGAAACAACCATTCATGCCGCATCCTCTGGCAGAGGCCCACCATGCACACACTGCACCCCAAGCTGCAACCGTGGTTGGAACAGTTCAATCGAATAGCCGCGCAGAAAATCGCCGCCGGCTACAAGGCCACGGCCATCGGCGCGCGCGAGGCGCTGGCTCAACTGACCGCGCAGATGGTCAGCCCCGGCTCCGATATCGCCTGGGTCAACGATGACCTGGTGCCCGGCCACGAATACAGCGTGCCGGTGCGGATCTACCACCCCGCCCCGGATCAGCCTCTGCCGGTGCTGGTCTTCCTGCATGGCGGCGGCCACATGGCCGGCGGCGTCAGCGTTTACGACGGCATCAGCCGCCGGCTGGCGGCAGCCAGCCGCCACATCGTGGTGGCGGCCGAATACCGGCTGGCGCCGGAAAACCCTTATCCCGCCGGTTTGAACGATGCCTGGGCGGTGGCCAAGGGGGTATGGGACGTGCTGGAACAGCGCCAATTGCGTTTCCGACGGCGCCTGGCGCTGGCGGGAGACTCCGCCGGCGGCGCGCTATGCGCCAGCCTCAGCGGCAAGGCGCAGCAAGATGCCTCGCTGGAGATCGCGTGCCAGGTGCTGATCTATCCCTGCGTCGATTACACGCTGACCCAGCCATCGGTGAAGGAAAACGGCGAGGGCTACTTCCTCACCGCCAGCCGCACCGCCTGGTATTTCGACCAGTATTTTCAGCATGACGAAAATAGGCGGCAGATGTCGCCGCTGTATTGGCCATGCAGCGCGCGATTGCCCGCCACGCTGGTCATCACTGCCGGCTTCGACATCCTGCGCGACGAAGGCCAGTTGTACGCGCGCCAATTGCAGGCCGCCGGCGCGGCGGTGGCGCAACTGCACCTGGACGACCAGATGCACGCCTTCCTGAACATGGAGGCGCTGGTGCCGGAAGCCTGCGCCCTCGCCTACCGCCGCATCGGCGAATTTCTCAACGCCGACTGAACCGCGTCGGCCGGCGCGCAGGCTGCCGTCGCGCCATCATGGGGCCGGATAGTTCTCCGGGCAGAAATGGCGTTCGGTCAGCTCGATCAGGATGTGCAGCACCTTGATATGCAGCTCCTGCACCCGGTCGGCGTAATGGCCGCCCGGGGTGTTGACGTAGACGTCGGCCAGCGGCTCCAGCCTGCTGCCGGCGCGGCCGGTCAGGATGATCACCTTCATGCCCAGCTCGCGCGCCACTTCGGCGGCGCGGATGACATTGCGGCTGTTGCCGCTGGTGCTCAAGCCCAGCAGCACGTCGCCGGCCCGGCCGTGGCTTTCCAGATAGCGGGCGAAGATTTCGTCATAACCATAATCGTTGCCGACGCAGCTGATGTGGCTGGGATCGCTGATGGCAATCGCCGCCATGCCGCGGCGGTTGTCGCGGTAGCGGCCGGTCAGCTCCTCGGCGAAGTGCATGGCGTCGCACATCGAGCCGCCATTGCCGCAGGAGAAAATCCGCCCGCCGCCAGCCAGCGCGTCGATGATGGTCTGTCCGGCGGCCTCGATGGCGGCCAGCGCCTGCGGATTGGCCAGCAGATTATCGAGCGCGCTCTGCGCCTCGGCCAGGCTGGCCTGAATGTGGTTTTGCATGGTGCATCCTGATCTTGCGAAGTCAGCGACAGTTTACACCCAACGCCTTGGGCGGTCCTCAGGCGATCTGCCGGCCGAACCACACCACCCGGCCGATGACCTCGAACTCGGCGCCGGCGCCGGCCAGATCGACGGTAAAGGTCTCATATAGCGGATTGGCGCTCTTTACCTGCACCGCGCCGCCCGGCAGCCGTTGCAACTGCTTGACGAAGATATCGTCGCCGATGCGGATCACGAACAGCCCTTCGCCGGGATTGCGCTCGGCGGTGTTGACCAGAATGGTGTCCCGGTCTTCCAACACGCCGCTCATGCTGTCGCCCTTGACGCTGATCACCGCCAGATCGCGCGGCGAGGCGTTGAGATAGTTCTTTACCCAGTAACGGCGGAAGGCCATATAGAACATCGCCTGTTCGCCCGAGGCGCTGGTTCCAAAACCGGCCGACGCCCTCAAGTTATAACGCGGTATAAAACAGAACTCCTCATGCACGTCCGGCGGCACGAAATCGTCATCCGCGTCCAGCGGACGCGCCGTCCTGCCGCGCTCGCTGTCGCCCGCCAGCTCGGCAGCCGCCACCGTCTCGTCGCGCATCGCCCCTTCGCCGTGCAATAGCCAAGGCAGACGGCAGCCGCTGCTGGCCGCGATCTTCTGCGCCGTCGCCATCCTGGGCACGCCGCCCTTGTACCACATATTGGTAAAGGAGCCTTTGTTGATGCCGATGCGCGCCGCCCAGGCGTATGGCTTTTCGGCGCCGATCAGCAGTTCCAGCCGCTGCTTGAAACCCGTAGCCTGCAGAGAATTTTCCATTTGGAACTCCATCAGTTGCATGTACCGCTGGATCGACCCCCCAGAGTACTATTCTTTTGTCATCTCGTCCAATAGAACTGACATGCGTAGTGACATCTCGCTGCTTGTTTAGTTCAAAATACCCGTCTAGAATAGCCATTAAATGACAAATCAGTTCCAATAATTCTATTTTTACAGTTGAAACGTATACTTAAACTGATGACCAAGGCAAGTTAGTTCTAAAAAATAGCCCGATCATACACGGCTGGCTGTCTTTCCCGTGATCAGAAAATTGTAACTTATTTAGAACTTACTGTCTCCCAAGGCCATTCGCGACCTCCTGGAGCTTCCGTGATGAATACTCTTGCGCAATATCCCGCCCTGCCGTCCACCATGCAACTGGTCGCCAAGCTGATCGGCATGCCTCGCACGCTGCAACTGGTGCAGGCGCTAGGCGGCACTACCCTGCCGTTCTCCAAGAATCAGAGCCGCGCCGGCCAGCTGCGCTTCGCCGCGCTGGTCGATGTGATCGGCCAGGAGGCCGCGGAACGGCTGACCCATCACTTCGGCGGCGACATTTTGTACATCCCGCGTTGCAGCCAGGCGCTGCGCCAGGCGCGCAATCAACAACTGATCCGCGACTTCGACGAATTGCTGGCCGATGGCCTGGGCGCCAATGAGGCGGTCGGCGTGCTCGCCATGCGCTACCACCTGAGCGACCGCATGATCTGGCGCGTGTTGAAAACCCCGCCGGCACCGGGAGAAGTGCATTGATTGTTTCCCGAACCTAGGAGAACCCGCATGGCCAGCCGCGCCATTTCCGATCTGCACCCGCAACTGCAACCGCTGGCCGAAACCTTTCTGCGACGCTGCCGCGACCACGGCGTAGATCCGTTGATCGTCTGCACCTGGCGCTCGGCGGCCGAGCAGGACGCGCTGTACCAGCAAGGTCGCGACAAGCCCGGCCTGATCGTCACCTATGCCCGCCCCGGAGAATCCGCCCACAACGCCATGCTGTACGGCAGCCCGGCCGCGCGCGCCTTCGACGTCGTGCCCCTGGTCGGCGGCAAACCGGTCTGCGATGCCGACCATCCCCACTGGCAAACAATGGGACGCATCGCCCTCGGCCTGGGCCTGTATTGGCATGGACAACTGGACGCGCCCTACCGCGAATTCCCGCATTTTCAACTGTCACTGGAGCCCTGAGCATGCATCCCGCCGACCTGCTGTGCAGTCCGCGCAGCCGCCGCATCAGCCATAGCCGGCTGTGGGCCAACGTGGCCTGCGCCGCCGCCACCGCGATGTTCATCCGCGACGGCTGGCGCGGCGCGTTGACGCCGGACATCTGGCTGATCTACCTGGGCGTGGTGGGCGGCTATTCCGCCTCGCTGCGCATGATCGCCGCCTACCGCGACCGGAGCCAGCCATGATCAGCCTGTCCACCTTGCGCATCGGCGGCTGCCTGCTGCTGCCCATCCTGTCGGCCGCCGCCGGTTATGCCGCGGGCAGCGCCCACAGCCGCCATGTCTGGCAGGCCGAAATGGCGGCCAAGCTTGCCGAACTGCAAGCCGATCACAGCCAGCAGCTGCAACAACAGCAGGCTGCCGCACTGGCGTGGCAACAGCAATGGCGGCAACGCATGGACCGGCTGGAAGGCCAACTGCTGGACAAGCAAAACGCGCTGCAAGCCCTGCGGCGCCAACAAACGCAAAGGATAGACGATGTCGCCCGCAACGATGGCCCCCGCTTTACTGGCCTTGGCCCTGACAGCCTGCGCCTCTACCGCCAGCTCCTCGGCTATCCCGCCGACCTGCCCGGCGCCCAGCCCCTATCTGCTGGATCTGCCGCCCATGCCGCCGGCGCCGACGGCGGGCTACCGCCACCCGACCTCCTCGCCCACGCCGCCGACTACGGCGCCTGGTGCGGCGAGCTGGAGCAGCGCCTCCTCACCCTGAAACAACTCTTCACGCAACAGGAACCCCAACCATGAGCGATTTCTTTGATCGCGCCAGCGAACTGGAAACCGAATTCCGCGAACAGGCGCTGGCCCGCCATTTCCAGCAACTGCAATCCAGCGGCTACAGCCATTGCGAGGACTGCGGCGAAGCGATACCGGCCGCGCGCCGCGCGGCCATACCCAGCTGCACCCGCTGCGTGCAGTGCCAGCAACAGGCGGAAGACTGAGAGGTTTCACGTGGAACAGGACAACCTGATGGCCTTGGGCCGGATAGAAGGCAAGCTGGACATGATCGTCGCCCACCTGGCCAAGCAGGACAAAAAACTGGAAGAGCTGGACGGCCGGCTGCGCGACGTGGAAGTGCAGGCCGCCAAGAGCGGCGCCTTGTCCGGCGCCATCTCCGCGCTGCTGGTCGCCTTGGCCGGCGAGATGCTCAAACGCGTACTGCACTGACACCCCTCAACTAAGCCGCAAGGCGCTCCCCGCTGCACACTTCTCCCATCCCCGCATTCTCCAAGGAATGATCATGTCCATGCTGATCACGCTGCAAACCGCCATCGCCGACCGCCTGCGCCAGGGCATGGGCCAGATGGTGCGCGAAGTGGCGGCCGACCTAGACGAAACCGCCCTGTGCGGCCTGCAATTGGCCCACGGCGACTACAGCAGCCGCCTCACGCCGGGCCAGGCCAGCCCCACGATCAACCCGCAGGCGCTGGCCCGCCTGCCCGCGCTGTGGACCGTGGCCGGCGGCATCGTCTCCAGCCAGCCGCAATCCAGCCAGCGTCTGCGCTACAAGGCCAACGCGCTGTTCACCGTCATCGTCGGCGACCGCCTGCAAGCCGATGCCGCCTACAAAGGCGCCGGCGTCTGGCAGCTGGTGTACGCGGTGCGCCGCCTGCTGGCCTCGCAGGACTTCGGCCTCGCCGTCAACCCGCTGCTGCCGGAAAAAGTCCGTCCGCTGGGCCAGGCGGCGCGCGACGGCCAGCCGTGGAGCCTGGTGGCCTGCGACTTCAGCACCTACTGGCTGGACGAGGCGCTGGACAACGGCCACTGGCCTGCGCCGCAAGGCGACGCCGATCCGGACGCGCTGTTCCGCGCCTTCGGCGGCCGCCTGGAAACCCCGGCACAGCCCGCGCAAAGCGTCCAACTCAATTACAACGTCGCCGGCTCCGCCGGCGTCAAGGCCCAGGACGTCGTCAACGCCCCCAAAGCCTGAAGCCGCCCACGCCTTTCCCCTCGCCGCGCCGCTCGGCGCGGCTCCTTTCCCAACCGCCAAATCAGGAGCTTTTTCTCATGGCCAGCCCCAACATCAGCTTCGACCAGATTCCGGCCTCGATCCGCAAGCCGGGCAAGTACTTCGAGTTCAACACCAAACTGGCGGTGCGCACGCTGCCGGGCAATCCGCAACGCGTGCTGGTGATCGGCCAGCGCCTGGCCGATACCGCCGCCCAGCCGGCGCTGGCCGCGCTGGACGTGTTCAGCGACGAGCAGGCCGCCCAGGCTTTCGGCCGCGGTTCCTTCGCCCACCTGATGGCGCGCGCCGCCATCAATGCCAACCCCTACCTGCAGCTGACGGTGATCGCCGTCGATGACAATGCCGCCGGCGTGCCGGCCGCCGGCAGCTTCACCTTCAGCGGCCCGGCCACCGCCGCCGGCGTGCTGAGCCTGTACATCGGTGCCTCCCGCGTGGACGTCGCCGTCGCCGCCGGCGACGATGCGCCCAAGATCGCCGCCAACGCTCAGGCCGCGCTGGCCAAGCTGACCGACCTGCCGATCACGGCTGTCGCGGCCAAGGAAGTGCTGACCCTCACCGCCCGCCACAAGGGCAGCCTGGGCAACGCCATCGCGCTGAAGGCGCAGGAGCAGATCGCCGGCCTCGGCGTCGTCGTCGCGCCGATGAAGGGCGGCGCCGGCGATCCGGACATCGCGCCGGCCCTGTCCGCCGTAGCCAGCGGCGGCCATCAAATCATCGCCAGCCCGTTCACCGGCGATGCCGCGCTGACCGCGCTGCGCGCCCATCTGGATTTCGTGTCCGGCCCGCTGGAGCAGCGCGGCGCCATCGGCGTGATCGCCAGCACCGGCGCGCTGGCCGACGCCAGCGCCCTGTCCGCCAAGCTGGACAGCGGCCGCATCACCGCCGCCTGGTATCGCGGCTCCGCCAAGCTGCCTGGCGACATCGCCGCCGCCTACGCAGCGGTGATCGCCAGCGAGGAAGATCCGGCCCGTCCGCTGAACACGCTGGAGCTGCCAGGCCTGGACGTGGTGGATCTGGCCTACCGCACCACCCGCACCGAGCAGGAAAGCGCGCTGTACAACGGCGTGACCCCGCTGGAAGTGGCCGCCGGCAACCGCGTGCAGATCGTGCGCGCCATCAGCACCTACACCAAGGATGCGCAGGGCGTGGACGACGTGTCGCTGCTGGACATCACCACCATCCGCACCCTGGACTACGTGCGCCGCGCCTGCCGCGAGCGCATCGCGCTGCGCTTCCCGCGCGAAAAGCTGTCCGACCGCACGCCGTCCAAGGTCCGCTCCGAGCTGCTGGACGTGCTGTACAAGCTGGAAGAGCTGGAAATCATCGAACAGGTGGAAGCCAACAAGGCCGGCCTGATCGTGGAGCGCGATCTGCAGGACGCCAACCGCCTGGACGCCAAAATCCCGGTGGACGTGGTCAACGGCCTGCACGTGTTCGCCGGCCGCATCGATCTCTTGCTGTAACGCTCTCCCCTTTGCCGGCCGGCGCCGCCGGTCGGCCCCTTCTCTAGAACCCACAAGGAAAGACTCATGGCTCTCAAAGAATACGCAGGCTCCATCGTCCTGGAAGTGGATGGCCAGGAAATCGATGTCATCGACCTCAACGTCAGCAGCAAAACCGGCCGCAAGCTGGTGAAAACCATGAACTCCAGCGGCCGCGCCAAAGGCTTCGCCCGCGGCGTGTCGGAATACGAACTGGCCGTGACCGTCTCCATTCCGCTGAGCGGCGAGATCGACTGGGAAGCGATCGAAGGCGCCAAGCTGACCGAGTTCCCGCTGGCGCCGGGCGGCAAGCGCGTGAGCTACCTGGACTGCTTCACGCTGGAAGTCGGCGAGAAATACGGCGTGGAAAACGAAGCGCGCCGCGATATCAAGCTGATGTCGCTGCGCAAAGTGACGGAGTGACTCCACTAAGTCGTTAATCCGTGCTGCCTGTGTCGTCAACAGGCAGCACGTCACACTGGCAGGTTGCGATGACTCAAAAACCACGGAATCAAAGAGCAAACGAGGGATTCGATCTCGTCCAACATGCGCTGTCTTTTCAGGGGAAGGACAAAATCGCCGGTTTAACCGAGGCCCAAACCCGCGCTTACGCCTCTGCAGTCATGCAGAAAGAAAGCGCCGGCAAGGTTAACAGCGACAACAAGCAGGGCTACTACGGCCAATACCAGTTCGGTGCGGAAGCACTGGTAGAAACCGGGCTGGTCGATCGTGAAAAATACGATGCCGCTATCGCCGCAGCCAAGAAAGAATACGGAAAAGCTTGGCGAAAACAATGGTACGCCAAGAACACCGGCTTGCACGCCAAATTCTTGGAGGATGAATCCAACTGGAAAACACCGGGCGGTCTCAGCAGCTTTCTTAGCGATAAAGCCCTGCAAGACGCCAAGTTTGTTGAATACACCAACAAACAAATCCAGCAGGGCATCAAGTTAAAGGCCATCAACGCCAACGACTCCGCGGAGAGAATCGCGGCCTTCGCCGGCGCGGCGCATTTGAAAGGCGTTGGCGGGGCCAGCGCGCTTTTCAAGCAGCACAAAGAAACCCGCGACGGCAATGGCACCTCTACCACCGAGTATGCGCAGCGCGCGCAAAACGCCATCAACCGTTTGGCGCCACAAGTGGAGCAAGCCATGCAAGGCGGCCATGCCGCCGCGCAGCCTACGCCAGACGCGGCGGCTGAGCCTGCGGCCCGCCCTGTCAAAACACATAGTGGCATCGACACAGGCGCGGCCCATCCCGCTCATCCAGCCATTCAAGCAAGCCAACAGCATGCCAAAACGGCCATGCCCAAAGACCCGCCCTCGTCCGCAACGCCAAGCACCGCTTCGGGCGGTCAGACAATTTTGAGTCAAAGAAGCCGATTTGACGGCTACCGATACAAACTCGGCGGCAACGGCGAGCAAGACGCCAAGGGCGTCAAGCGCATCGACTGCTCGCATCTGGTCAACCAGGCGGTCAAGGGCGCGGGCTACGCCATTCCGTACCAGACCACCGCCGACATGGCGCATTCCAAGTATTACGAGGAAGTTGATGCCAAGGACGTCAAACCCGGCGACATCGCGCTGTGGAATGGCGACAAGCATCACACCGGCATCGTCGAGGACTACGACGCCAAGACCGGCAAAGGCAGCTTCTTCGGCGCGCAGTCCAAGAAAGGCGCGTCCAGCGCCCAAATGGGCAAGGGCGCATGGTGGGGGCGACCGCAGAAATTCCTGCGCCCCAAGGCCGAATATCTGCAAGCGCCGCCACCCGCCGCCGCCGTGCAGAAAGCGCCTCACCCCAAAGCTGTGGCGTCGCAACCCCTTACGCAGAAACCAGTCACCGCGAAACCCGCCGCGGCGGCATCCGCCCAACCGCCCGCGGCCACAGATGCCGTGCAAAAGCTGCTGCGGGCCGAAGGCACCACCCGCGTCTATCAGATGGCTGACGGCACGGTGCAGACGCGCACCGGCGGCACCGTGGCCTGGCGCAACAACAACCCGGGCAACTTGAAGTTCGGCTATGCCGGCAGCCATGACAAAACCGACCACAGCAAGCGCAGCAAGGCCCGCGCGCTGGCGGACGCGCAAAAGCGCTACCAGGGCGTGGTCGATCTGGATCAATGGGGAAACGCCATCTTTGCCGACGAAGCGGCGGGACGCGCGGCCAAGGCCCAGTTGCTGACCCAGCGGCACGGCGACAAGACCATCGAGCAGATGCTGCCCAAATACGCGGTTTCGGACTACTCGGGCAAGGCCAATCATGCCAAATACGCCGCAGGCATCTACCAGCTGGCCGCCAGCCGCGGCCTGGACCTGCATGGCAAGAAAATCAAGGACCTGACTCATCCAGAGTTCGAGGCCCTGATGGACGGCATGAAGAAGGTGGAAGGCTTCAAGACCGGCAAGGTGGAAGTCAGTGGCGCGTCCAGCGCCAGCGCTGCATCGCCATCCCCTGCCGAGTCCCACATCACGCCGCCGGCCAAAGCGGCCATCGCCGCCAAACCGGCTAAATCTGCTGGCTCAAGCGCTGCGGCAGCCAAGCCGGCACCCCCGGCCAAGAAGCCCGCCGCCAGCTCGGCCGCCGCTGCATCTGGCCATTCCGCAGAGGCCCAGTTGTCCGCCCTGATCGGCCAACTCAGCGCCACGCTGGCGCAGCTGGCGCAACCGATACGCGTGGTGGTCGACGTCCAAAACGGCAACATCGTCGCCGCCGTCAACGCCGCCAATAGCAAGCAACAAAGGAGGAATTGATGTTCAACCTCAATGTATTCGCCGGCCTAACCTCGTCCGGCGGCCTGGTGGACGCCAGCTTTCGCGGCGTGCGCTTCGATTGCCTGAAGAGCGTGGACAGCGCGCAGCGCGACCAGGCGCTGCACGAATACCCGTACAAGGATGGCGCGGACGTGGAAGACCTGGGCCGCAAGGCGCGCAAGGTATCGCTGTCCGCCATGTTCTGGGGCAAGGACTACCAGCGCCGGCTGCGCGAGCTCGTCGCCGCGCTGGATGCCGCCGGCCCCGGCGAGCTGGTGCACCCGGTGTTCGGCAGCATGCCGCAGGCGCAGGTGCTGGATTACCAGATCAGCCACGACGCCGACGCGCCGGACTCCTGCACGGTGGACATCAACTGGGTGGAAGCCACGCCGGGCAATCCGTTTTTCGCCGCCGGCGCCGCCCTGCCGCAGGTGGAGGCCATCTCGTCCCAGGTGGACAAGCTGCGCCAGATGGCCGGCGAGGCCTTCTCCAAGGCGCAAGGCGTGGTGGCGACGGCCAAGGGCGCGCTGGGCCGGGTGGCCGCGCTGCGCCAGCAGCTCACCGCCACGGTGGGACAGCTGGCGAAAATGGCCAACCAGGCGGTGGCCCAGGCCACGGACCTGCTGGCCTATCCGCAGGCCTTCGTCGCCCAAGCCGCCCAGCTGGTGGACGCAGCCGCCAATTGGCGCCTGGATCTGAAAGTCGATCTCGGCCCGCTGCCGGCGCTGAAAACCGCCGCCGCGCTGCCCTCCGCCACGCTGGCCGACTGGAAAGCGCTGCGCCGCCGCCTGGAAAACCTGCCGGCCACGGTGCGCCAGAATATCGCCCCGCTTGCCGCCGGCGCCTCGCTATCGGTCTGGGCCGATGACCAGCGCCGCATCGACGCTATGTTGCAGCTGCATGTCTCCACCAAACTGGCCGCCGCGGCCGCCGGCATCTTTCAAAGCGAGGCGCAAAAGCCGACGCTGACACCGCCGGCGCTGGAGCAGATCGCCGGCGATGTGCGCGGTTCGCTGCAAGCCACTATGGAGCAATGGCGCGCCGGCATGGCGTCTGAAGACGCGTATCCGGTGGTGGACGGCCTGCGCACGCTGGGCCTGCAGGTGCAGCAAAGCGCCGCCGCGCTAATCGCCGCCAAACCGCCCCTGCTGAAGCGCAAGGTGGACGCCGCCTGCAATCTGCGCCAGCTGGCCCACCTGTGGTATGGCGACAGCCAGCGCGCCGACGAGCTGCTGCGGCTCAACCCGCAACTGTCGCAACCGAATCACCTGACTCCGGGAACCCTGGTCTATGGCTACGCCCGCTAATCACGCCGTCAGCCTGCAAATCAACGGCCGCCAGCACGGCGACTGGACCCACTACGCCATCGATTCCGACCTGGCCATGGCCGCCGACGGCTGGCAGGTGTTGCTGGGCCTGCCCGGCGGCGCCTTTCCGCCGGAAGTGGAGCCGGGCGCGCTGGTGAAAGTGCAGGTCGGCGGCGAAACCGTGCTGCTGGGCCGCATCGACGACATCAGCCACAGCGTCGCCTCCGGCAGCCATCAGCTGGCGCTGTCCGGCCGCGACCTGGCCGGCATGTTGCTGGACTGCAGCGCGCCCTTGTTCACCGCCAAGGGCATGACGCTGCAAGACGTGCTGGACAACGTGGTGAAGCCGCTGGGCATCGCCCATATCCGCGTCGATGCCAAGGCTCAGGGCCAGATCGAGAAGATCAACGTCGATCCCGGCAACAGCGCCTGGGACGTGCTCACCCGCGCCGCGCAGGCCAACGGCCTGACCGCCTGGTTCGATCCGGACGGCACCCTGGTGGTGGGCGGCCCGGACTACAGCCGCCCCGCCACCGCGCGGCTGATCCTGCGCCGCGACGGCAAGGGCAACAATGTGCTGAGCCTGAGCGAAACCCGCTCCCACGCGCAGCGCTATTCCGAGCTGACCCTGCTGGGCCAGGCCCACGGCCAGGCATTGACGGCCGGTCGCCACGCCATGCGCCATCAAACATTCGATTCCGACGTCTGCTATCACAAGCCGCGCATCCAGGTGGAGCCGGACGCCGCCAGCCCGGCCGAACTGGCCGCGCGCGCCGACAAGATGCTGGCCGATGCCCGCCTGGCCGGCTACACGCTGACGGCCACCGTGGCCGGCCACCGCGACAGCCAGGGCGCGCTATGGACGCCCGGCCAACGCATCGAAGTGGAAAGCGAACCGCACGGCATCCACGGCACCTATTTCCTGATGGCGCGCACTTTCGAAGGCGGCCGCGGCCAAGGCTGCGTCACGCGGCTGACGCTGAAAGAAGACCGGTGCTGGATACCGGCGATGCGCGCCGGCAAAACATAAGGAGAAAAACATGTGGCATGAAGTAGACCAACGCATACGCCGCGCCTTCAGCAATGTGCGCCAGGGCTTCCGCGCGGCGCTGACCCATGTGGACAGCGGCGGCGGCGTGCAACTGGCCCAGGCCGACGCGCTGGCCGGCGAGCGGCTGCAAGACGCCGAGCTGTTCCAGCA
>NZ_JAELTR010000052.1:0-28086 GCF_016428945.1 Chromobacterium sp. ASV23 | reverse complement strand
GAAAAATTCCGCCTGTAGGGCGGAAGCCCGGCAAAGACGGGCGTTCCGCCAACCTCGGTGGATCGCCCCTGCGGGGCATCCGCCCTACCTCTCAAACACGGGATGGGCGGCATCCAGCCCGTAGGGCGGGCAGGCCCTGGCCTTGCCCGCGCCATTCATGACGGCATCGGGTGAGAGGCCATAGGCGTTGGTTCGACCCAAAAGCCCACCGCGCCGCGGGCAAGGCCTATGGCCTGCCCGCACTACATTGCGAACACGGGATGGGCGGCATCCAGCCGGAAACGGATCAGCGAGCCGGCATGCGGCGCCAGCTCGCGCGCCAGCCAGTCCATGCCGGCCGCGCCGGACGGGAAGCCGGCATCCGGGCGCTCGCTGACGAACACCACATTGCGGCTGGCTTCGTCGAGCTTGAAACAATCGGACTCCAGCCAGTTCAAGCAGCGGCACACTACTTCGCCGCCGCCGTTAAGCCATGCCGCTTCGTGTGGCTGCGGCTGTTCGGCTTCCGTTTTGCCCAGCGGAAAAAAGCTTTCGTCGCCGCGCGCCAGATCCAACCGCAATTCGCCGCCGAGCTTGTCGATGTCCTCGCCGCCAAACGGCGCCAGGCTCTGCAAAGAGGCCTGGTTGTACAGGTCCACCAGCGGCAGGATGCGGCGCAACTTGTCTTTTTGCGCCGACTTGACCAGATACTCCAACGAGCAGCGCGCCTTCTTGTCGCCCGGCAATTCGCGGTACAAGGCCTTCCAGCGCTGCAACAGCGCATCCAGATCGATGTCCGGCTCCGGCAAGGCCAGCACGGCGGCAGGCAACGCCGCCTGGTTCACGCCCAGCGCCAGCAAACCCTCCACCTCCATTCCCGGCAACCGTCCCAACACAGCCTGGCTCAACGCGACGCGCATTTCGCTCTCCCTTTTCGCTATCGATGGCTCATGCTAGCCAAACGCTGGCGCAGCGGGAAACGAAAGCTTTTAATGGGGCATAAGCATGCCGCGCCGCCATGCAAAACAGCCCGGCGGACCGGGCTGTTTCCATGGCGAATCAGGACGATCAGGCGCTCAAGGCTTCGCGCGAGGATTGCGAGCGGGCGGCCAACCAGGCGTCGATCACCTTGTCGGCATAGGCCGGCAGATGCAATTTCAGCTTGGAACGGCGCCACAGGATGTCCTCGCTGCGCGTCGCCCATTCGGCGTCCACCAGATACTGCAGCTCGGCTTCATACAAGCCGGGCAGGATTTCCGCGCCCAGGTCGGCCAGGGCATTCGCCTGGCCGATCAACTTGGCCACGCGCGTGCCGTAGGCACGGGCCCAGCGTTCCACCAGTTCCGCCGGCAGCCACGGGTGGCGCTGCGTCAAATCGCGCAGGAAGCGGCCGAAGTCGGCGCCCGGCATATCGCCGCCCGGCAGCGGCGCGTCGGCGGTCCAGGTGGCCTTGTGGTTGCCGAGCAAGGGCGCGAGCTTGTCCACAGACTCTTCCGCCAGCTTGCGGAAAGTGGTGATCTTGCCGCCGAACACCGACAGCAGCGGCGCGCCTTGGGTATCCATTTCCAGCGCGTAATCGCGGGTAACGCTGGAAGCGTTGTCCGAGGCGTCGTCCAGCAGCGGGCGCACGCCGGAATAGGTGGACAGCACATCGGCCGGCGAGATCTGGCTGTGGAAATAGCGGTTGCTCATTTCGCACAGGTAGGCGATTTCGCTGTCATCTATCGCCACCAGGCCCGGATCGCCCTGGTATTCGACGTCGGTGGTACCGATCAGGGTGAATTCCTTCTCGTACGGAATGGCGAAGATGATGCGCTTGTCCGGGTTCTGGAAGATGTAGGCGAACGGGTGGTCGAAGATTTTCTTGACCACGATGTGGCTGCCCTTGACCAGGCGGATGGACTTGCTGGACGGCATGGCCAGCTTGTCTTCGATCAGGCTCTGCACCCACGGGCCGGCGGCGTTGACCAGCGCGCGCGAACGCACTTCGAAGCGGCTGCCGTCCTCGCGCTGCAGCGTGGTCAGCCAGTGTTCGCCGTCGCGGCGCGCCGCCACGCAAGCGGTGCGGGTGTAGACCTGGGCGCCGCGCTCGGCCGCGTCCATCACATTCAGCACCACCAGCCGCGCATCCTGCACCCAGCCGTCGGAATAGACGAAGCCGCGTTTGAAGGCGTCCTTCAGCGGCGCGCCGGATGGATGCTTGGCGAAGCTGACGGTTTCCGAACCGGGCAACACCTCGCGCTTGGCCAGATGGTCGTACAGGAACAGGCCGCAACGTATCATCCATTCCGGACGCTGATCGCGCGCATGCGGCATGACAAAGCGCAGCGGCCAGATGATGTGCGGCGCCGCCTTCAGCAACACTTCGCGCTCCTGCAGCGCCTTGCGCACCAGGCCGAACTCGTAATATTCCAGATAGCGCAGGCCGCCGTGTATCAGCTTGGTGCTGGCCGAGGAGGTGTGCGAAGCCAGATCGTCCTTTTCGCACAGCGCCACCGACAGGCCGCGGCCAGCCGCGTCGCGCGCGATGCCGGCGCCGTTGATGCCGCCGCCGATCACCATCAAGTCGTATACCTTCATTTGCCTGATCCTTGCTTATTCCGTCCCCGTCATTCTATCCACAATAGCTAACAAGGAACACAAATAAAACATTTTTCGTTCGTTATTTTTCGTTTTTGCCACAGATACCGCAGAAGCGCGGCAAAAAAGCCAGAAATGACAGAGGAAAGCGAGAGACAACTGCTTATGTAGGAAGGGATTTTCCGAATTCCAGCGCAGGCGAGAGAAACGAACAAAAAAGGAAAAACGGCGCGCCGGGAGCGCGCCGTCGCACTGATTACAGGGTGTAAGCCAGCGCCGCCAGCGTGCCGCCCAGCAACGAACCGACCACCGGCACCCAGGCATAGCCCCAGTCGCTGTCGCGCTTGCCCGGAATCGGCAGGATGGCGTGCATGATGCGCGGCGCCAGATCGCGCGCCGGGCTCATGGCGTAGCCGGTGGTGCCGCCCAGCGACACGCCGATGCCCAGCACCAGCAGGGCCACCGGCAACGCTTCGATCGCGCCCAGCGACATTTTCGGACCCACCATGGACAGGATGGCGAACACCAGCACGAAGGTGGCGACGATTTCGGACACCAGGTTGCCCGGCAGACTGCGGATGGCCGGACCGGTGCAGAAGGTGGCCAGCTTGGTGTCGGCGCAATCGGTGGTTTCATAGTGCTTGCGGTAAATCAGCCACATCAGGCCGGCGCCGGCCATGCCGCCCAGCATCTGCGCCGCCACATAGCCCGGCACCTTGTCCCACGGGAACTTGCCGGCCACCGCCAGCGCCACCGATACCGCCGGGTTCAGGTGCGCGCCGCTGATCGCGGCCACGCTGAACACGCCGACGAACACCGCCATCGCCCAGCCGAAGGCCACCACGATCAGGCCGCTGTTATGGCCCTTGGTGTTCTTCAGCAGCACATTGGCCACCACGCCGTTGCCCAGCAGCACCAGCAAGGCGGTGCCGATGAATTCGCCCATCAAAGGATTCATGATTGTCTCTTTCCAACTTTATCTAGGGATGCCCGCGGCGCGCGGCGGCGGGTCTTAGGGGAGATCAAGCCTGGTCGTCGGCCCACACCTTGGTGGCGTTGACCGCGCGTTGCCAGCCCTTGACGTTGCCGGCCACTTCGGCGGCGGCCATCTCCGGCTTGAAGCGGCGATCCAGCTGCCACTGGCCCTGCACGTCGTCCAGGTTTTTCCAGTAGCCCACTGCCAGGCCGGCCAGATAGGCGGCGCCCAGCGCGGTGGTTTCGGTGATCTTGGGACGGACCACATCCACGTTCAGGATGTCGGATTGGAACTGCATCAGCAGCTCATTGACGGTGGCGCCGCCGTCCACGCGCAGTTCGGCGATGCTCATCTTGGCGTCGGCTTCCATGGCCTTCAGCACGTCGCGGGTCTGGTAGGCGATGCTGTCCAGCGCGGCGCGGGCGATGTGGGCGGCCTTGGTGCCCAGGGTAGCGCCGACGATGGTGCCGCGGGCATTGGCGTTCCAGTGCGGCGCGCCCAGGCCGGCGAAGGCCGGCACCAGATAGACGCCGTCGCTGTTTTCCACTTCCTGCGCCAGCGGGCCGACATCGGCCGAGTGGCGGATGATGCCCAGGCCGTCGCGCAGCCATTTGACCACGGCGCCGCCGATGAAGATGGAGCCTTCCAGCGCGTATTGCACCTTGCCGTCCACCTTCCAGGCGATGGTGGTCAGCAGGTTGTTGGACGATTCGATCGGCTTGTCGCCGGTGTTCAGCATCATGAAGCAGCCGGTGCCGTAGGTGTTCTTCACCATGCCCGGCGTGGTGCACTGCTGGCCGAACAGGGCGGCCTGCTGGTCGCCAGCCACGCCGGCGATCGGGATTTCCACGCCCAGATGGGCGGCATGGGTATGGCCGTACACTTCGCTGGAGCTCTTCACCTGCGGCAGCATGCTGGCCGGGATGCCCATGATGTCCAGGAGCTCGGGGTCCCATTCCAGGGTGTGGATGTTGTACAGCATGGTGCGCGAGGCGTTGGACACGTCGGTCACGTGCACCTTGCCGTGGGTGAAGTTCCAGATCAGCCAGCTGTCCACGGTGCCGAAGGCCAGCTTGCCTTCGCGGGCGCGTTCGCGGGCGCCCGGCACATTGTCCAGAATCCACTTGATCTTGCTGCCGGAGAAGTAGGCATCCACCAGCAGGCCGGTCTTGGAGCGGATCAGTTCGCCAAGGCCGCGCGATTTCAGCTCGTCGCAGAACTCGGCGGTGCGGCGGTCTTGCCACACGATGGCGTTGTACACCGGCTGGCCGGTTTCGCGGTCCCACACAATGGTGGTTTCGCGCTGGTTGGTGATGCCGATGGCGGCGATGTTGCGACCATCAATGCCGGCCTTGGCCACGGCTTCGGCGGCCACGCCCACCTGGCCGCCCCAGATTTCCTGCGGATCATGTTCCACCCAGCCCGGTTGCGGGTAGATCTGGCGGAATTCCTTTTGCGCCAGCGACACGATGTCGCCGCTGCGGTTGAACAGGATGGCGCGGGAACTGGTGGTGCCCTGGTCCAAAGCCAGTACGTACTGATCGCTCATTGTGTCTTCTCCTGATTGCCGGTAAGGCGGCTTGGTTAACAGCCGGGGATGTCAACGTTGCGTTGTATGTTGCTTTTTTTGCTTATGACGTTCGTTTTATTTGCGAACAATTCTATGCCCGAACAGACAGTTGTCAATAATTCGGTAAAAAAAAATACACTTTTCGGCGAAATCCAGCGCACCCGACAACAGGAAAAACATGAAAAATCATTTAATATCAAATGATTAAAAAATGTAGCGCAGCGCTACATTTTCACATCAAACAAGTGTGCCGCTCCAGATAGAATAAAAGACACGCGTTTCCCATTTCAGCAAGCAAGGTCCGGATAGATTCCCATGCCCGCGAGAAGGGAAATCCACAAATCCCGCTTTACAACAAGCATTTGCATGCATTACAGGCAAATCAGCGCAAAGGAAAAAATAAGAAAATTATCGAAAATAAAGGCTGATGAATTTCCGCCACGCAAAGCGACAAAACGTTGTTTTATAATCAGAAACACACATTTACGTAGTTCTGACGCTACACTCCGCTTATGGCAGCATGAATGGCGTCGCCGGATGCCAAGAGTTGGACCCAGCGCAAAAAAACCGCCGCGCCGCTGTGGCATCATCGCCGGTGAGGCCTTGCCGTCCGCCCAGCGGACACCCCTGCATTGCGATGTCCTGTCGCGCGCAGGGATAAGCAGCGTCGGCCCACAACACGCAATCGCTCCTGATCAATCGGCCGGATGGGCCGCAAAGGACTGTCATGCTTCGCAACACCAAAATTCTCGCCACGCTGGGACCTTCCTCCAGCACACCGGAACAAATCCTGGAATTGGCCCGCGCCGGGGTCAATATCTTCCGGCTCAATATGAGCCACGGCAGTCATGACGACCATCGCGCCCGTCTGCAGGCGATCCGCGCCGCCGAACAGACGCTGGACAGGCCGCTGGGCGTTGTAGTGGACCTGCAGGGTCCCAAACTGCGCATCGGCAAGTTCCCGCAGGCCACGCCGGTAAAAACCGGCGATCGCTATGAATTCGTGCTGGACGAGGTGCAGGGCGATGCCCAGCGCGCCACGCTGCCGCACCCGGAGGCCTTCGCCGCGCTGCAGCCGGGCCACCGCATCCTGGTCAACGACGGCAAGCTGGCGTTCCACGTGGAACATGTGGAACCGCGCCGCATCGTCACCCGCGTGGAAGTCGGCGGCGAACTGTCCAGCAACAAGGGCTTCAACCTGCCGCACACCGTGCTGCCGCTGTCGGTCATCACCGAAAAAGACCGCAAGGACGCCGAATTCGCGCTGGCAGAAGGCGCGGACTGGCTGGCCATGTCCTTCGTCCAGACCGGCGCCGACGTCAAGGAGCTGCGCGACATCGTCGGCAAGCGCGTCGGCATCATTTCCAAGATCGAAAAACCGTCCGCGGTGGATGATCTGGACGCCATCGCCACGCTGTCCGACGCCGTCATGGTGGCGCGCGGCGACCTGGGCGTGGAGCTGCCGCCGGAAGACGTGCCGGTGGTGCAACGCAAGATCGTGCATCAGTGCCGCCACCTGGGCCGTCCGGTCATCGTCGCCACCCAGATGCTGGAATCGATGATCACCGCGCCGACGCCGACGCGCGCCGAAGCCAACGACGTGGCCACTGCCGTGTACGAAGGCGCGGACGCCGTCATGCTGTCGGCCGAAACCGCCGCCGGACAATATCCTCTGGAAGCGGTGCAGATCATGGACCGCATCATCCGCCGCGTGGAAAGCGCCCCGGATTACCGCAAGGTGATGGCGCTGGACTACAGCGTGGCGGACGAGCCGGACCGCACCGACGCCATTGCCGCCTGTGTGCGCAAAGTCGCCACGCTGCTGCCGGTCACCGTGTCGGTGGCCTTCACCACCAGCGGCTCCACCTGCATCTATCTGGCGCGCGAACGCCCGTCCACGCCGATACTGGGCATCTCGCCCAATCTGGCCACGGCGCGCCGCCTGTCTCTGGTGTGGGGCGTGGTGGCCTACCATGGCCCGGACGCGGAAAACCTGGAGGACATGGTGGTGAAGACCACGTTCTGCGCCACCAAGCTGGGCCTGGCCCAACAGGGCAAGCCCATGGTGATCATCGCAGGCGTGCCTTTCGGCACCCCCGGCTCCACCAATCTGCTGCGCATCGTCTACCCGTAAACGCAAGCGGCGTAGAAAAGCAAAACGGAACCTGCGGGTTCCGTTTTTTCATGCGCGGCCCTGCGTCCGCTTCGTTGCGGCCGCTGCCGATACTATGCTGATACGGTAGCGATTCGTCCGGAACGTTAACGATGCAGCGGCAATCCTTTCACGCATTCCTCGCCATCTTGTTGTTGGCTATCTCGTGCTCCACCCGGGCCAGCGATGCCTCTGGTCTGGTCATCAATTTCGATGCCAGCAACCCGCCGCTGATGTATGCGGCCAAGCAAGGGCCGGCGGGGCTTTACCCGGCTTTGATTTCCAAGGTTTGCGAACGCGCGGGGATCGCCGTCACGCTGCGCGCGGGATCATGGCGTTTTGCCCTGCAGGAACTGCGCGACGGCCGCGCGGCCGCCGGCGGCATCATCAAGACAGCCAGCCGCGAAAAGCAGTTCGACTTCAGCCAGCCCATCTTTCAGGAACGCGTGGTCATGGCCTATCCGGCGCAAGCGCCACGCTATCACAGCCTGGAAGATCTGTTCGGCAAACGCGTGGGCGTGATTGCGGGCTGGAGCTACGGCGACGCTTTCGACCTGGCGCGCAAAGAGGGCAAGCTGTTGGCATTCGACAGCGACAGCGACGCGCAAAACCTGCGCCAACTCAAATTGGGCAGGCTCGATGTGGTGCTGGGCATACGCGAATCGCTACAACTGGTGCTGCGCGAAGGCGGCTATCAGGATGTGACGCTGACACAGGAAGCGCTGGTAAGCAATCTCTCTTACCTCGCCATCAACAAGACCTCACCGCAGCGTGCGCTGCTGACGCGCTTCAATCTCGCGCTGCAGGCCATGCGCCGCGATGGCGGCTATGACGCGCTGCTGCGCGATTTTTTCGCCGGCAAGTCCGCTGCGCGCTGAGCCCCCTCACCTGGCACGGAAAAACGCAAGCCCGCCCTGACGCATCAGCAGCGCCACATCGCCGAAGCCAGCCTGGCGCAAGGCCGCTTCCTGTTCTTCCACCGTCGCGTACAACTGATCATTAGCCATGCCGTCGCCGCCGGCGTAATGGTCGCACATCAGGTAGGGCGCGCCCGGCCGCAGCAGCGAACGCGCCTGGCGGTGCAGCGCCGGCAGATGGCGCTTATGCCGTACCTCGTGCGCGGCCTGGTTGGTGATCACCGCGTCGCACAGCGGCAAGCCCCGTGCCCAGTCCGCTTCGCGGAAGCTGCCCAGGCGAAAGTCGGCCCTCTCCTCCAACACTCCCAGCCGTTCGCGCGCCAGCTGGTGCATGGCCTCGGAAAAATCGAACAGCTCCAGGCGCAGCTGCGGCAAACGTTCCAGCAGATGGCGCGCCAGAAAGCCCGGGCCGGAGCCCAGCTCCAGCACCCGACAGGCGCCCGCCAGCTCATGGGCGAAACGGTCGAAAAACGCTACGCGCCACGGCCGCTTTTCCATCGCGCCGGCCGCCCATTCGGCCGCGTCGGCCATCTGGCGCAGGTCTATCGGGCTGGGCACGTCGCCCAGGTTCTCCACTTTCCCGTTCTCCACTTTCCCGTTCTCCGCTGTTCGTTCTTCCATCAATAGCCGCATCAGTTTCCAGCCACCGCCTGCGGCAACTCAGGACGCTCCGGCACGCCAGCCTGTTTATCCTGCATCCTGGTTTTCAAAAATTGTAACTGCTGACTTCCACCAGATTGCCGTCCGGATCGTTGAAATACACCGAGGTGATGGGCCCCATCGCGCCGCTGCGCGTCACCGGTCCCTCTACTATGGCCACGCCCTCCTGCTTCAGATGCGCCATCACCTCGGTCAGCGGGGAATCGGTGATCAGGCAGAGGTCGCCGGAACCAATCACCGCATGATTGCGCGTCTCCTGGCCCAGGGTTTGCAGATTGATCTTCTGGTTGCCGAAGCGCAGCGCGCGGCGGCCGTTGCCGAAACTCACCGCCTCCAGCTTCAACACGCGTTGATAGAAAGCCACCGCGGCTTCGGTATCCCGTACCGTCAGGACAAGGTGGTCGATATGGCTGATCATGCTGTCGCTCCAAAACAATAGAGCTGTCCACACTGCCACAAAGCTGACGCCATGTCATGCCAAAAGCATCGACAAAAGACTGCGACGGCAGGGCCTGATATAGTCGTCTTTCCCACTTTTCCATGCCTAGCCCATGACGCATCATCTGTCGCAGCAGCAAGCCCGCCACCTGCAACTGGCCGCCCAGGGCCTGCTGTCCGCGCCGCGGCGCAAAGCCTCCCAGGCCGATGTGCTGGCCGCCATCCGCCGCATGGCGCTGTTGCAGATCGACACCATCAGCGTGGTGGCGCGCAGTCCTTATCTGGTGCTATACAGCCGCATCGGCGCCTACGATCCGGCCTGGCTGGACCAATTGCTGGCCGAAGGGGCCTTGTTCGAATACTGGGCGCACGAAGCCTGCTTCGTGCCGATGGAAGACTATGGCCTGATGCGTCGCCGGATGCTCGACACCACATGGATGGGATGGAAGTATTCGCAGCGCTGGTACGAACAGCACCGCGCGGCAATCGAAGCCATCGTTGAGCATATCCGCGAACACGGCCCGGTGCGCTCGGCCGATTTCGAACGCAAAAACGGCAAGGGCAACGGCTGGTGGGACTGGAAGCCGGAAAAGCGCCACCTTGAGGTGTTGTTCACGCTGGGCCGCCTGATGGTGAAAGAGCGGCGCGCCTTCCAGCGCGTCTATGATTTGGCCGAACGGGTAAGGCCAGACTGGGACGACGCGCGCGACCTGCCCACGCCGGAAGAGGCGCGGCTGGAACAAGTGCGCAACAGCTGCCGCGCGCTGGGCATCGTCAAGGCCGGCTGGGTGGCCGATTACTACCGGCTCAAGCGCGCGCCGTATGGCGAGCTGCTGCACGGCCTGGCAGACCAGGGCGAGCTGATCCCAGTGAAAGTGGAAGGCTGGAGCCACGACGCCTTCGTCCACGCCAGCCTGGCCGCCGAGCTGGAGCAGGCGGCGGCGGGCACGCTGAACAGCGGCAACACCGCCATCCTGTCGCCGTTCGACCCGCTGGTATGGGACCGCAAGCGCGCGCTGGAGCTGTTCGACTTCGATTACAAGATCGAGTGCTACACGCCGGCGCCCAAGCGCAAGTACGGCTACTTCACTTTGCCGATTCTCCATCGCGGCAAACTGGTGGGCCGGCTGGACGCCAAAGCCCACCGCGCCCAGGGCGTATTCGAGGTGAAATCGCTGCACCTGGAGCCCGGCGTGCGCGTCAGCCAGCGGCTGAGCGATGACCTCAAACGCGCGCTAAGCCGGATGGCAGATTGGCACGGCACGCCGCGGCTGGCGATAGACCAGGCGCCGGATGGCTTGGCAGAACGGCTGGCCGGCTGAAGATCACTCCGCGTTCGCATACCAGCCGTGGACGCCGGCCGGCCGCTCGTCCCACAGCAGCAGTTCGTTGTACTGCAGCTGCGGCGTGATATCGGTGTAATGCGGAATATCGCCCGTGATGCGCGCCGCTACTGGAGCAAAGGCCTGCTGAAACGCCTCAATCGAATCAAACAGCAACAACGCCTGCGCCGCATAACCCGCCGGACTACCCGGCTCCATGCCGGCCAAACCGCGCTCCACCCGCACGCCCTTTAAGGCCGGGCCCAGCAGCTGCTGCACCAGGGGGATGTGGCGCTGCTGGTAGTAGTCGAAATCGAAATGCGCGCCGGCGCGTTGCGGATAGAGGACGCTGACAGTAATCATGACGGGCTCCATATCGTTAGGACAAACGACAAGTTAAACCTAAACAGCTGCATTTCCAATGTCATTTAGCGAAAACTGGCTCATTGGCCGGAACTTGCCGCCTGTCCAACCGCTCTGTAACAACATTCCATTTTGTAGGACAACACCATGCGCACCGTGATCATCGCCGCCTGCAGCGCCTTGATTCTGGCTGGCTGCAACCAGCAACAAACCAGCCAGTTGCAACAAGCCGCCTCCGCCGCCATCGGCAGCGTGCATCAGAGCGTGGACGGCGCCAGCGCCCCCTTAGGCCAACTGCAACAACAAGCCAGCGCCGCCCTTGGGGTAGCCAAACAGGTGGGCGCCGCCGCCACCGTGCTCAACCCGGAACTGAAACAGCAAGTGGACAAGCTGAAGGAACAGGCCTCCGCGTTGAAAGGCGCGATCAAGCCGGCCGATTAGAGTCTGTTGACAAGATTTTGATGCGGCGCGGCAAGATATTTAGCTGCAATTTAGCCGCCGCGTCCTAGCATGGCTGCGTCACCCTCACCCAACACGGGAGCGCACCGCCATGCAAACCTTGCCCGATATCTGCCAGATCAGCGACATCCTGCTGGACGTGGACATAGACAACAAACACCAGCTGTTTGAATTCGCCGCCCGCCAGCTGGGCCAGCGCCACGCCCTGAACGCTCAGACGCTGGCCACCGCGCTGCTGTTGCGCGAGCAATCCGGCAGCACCGGCCTGGGGCATGGCCTGGCCTTGCCGCACGGCCGCATTCCCGGCCTGGCCGAGGCCCATGCGCTGTTTCTTCGCCTGAAGCAGGGCCTGGAGTTGGATGCCCCGGACCACGCGCCGGCGCACAGCTTTCTATTCCTGCTGCTGCCGCAAGAAACGCGCCCGCCCCATCTGCAGTTGCTGGCCTCCATTGCCCGCATGTTCAGCGAGCGGCCGTTCCGCGAAGCGCTGGCGCGCAGCCACCATCCGCAGCAAGTGCTGCGCTTGTTCCAACTGTGGGCCGATCCAGACGCCGACAACGATCCGCATTTCCTGCTCGACAGCAACCGCTACTTCCTTGATGCCGAAGCCAGCCTGAGACCGGATTACAGCATACGGCGCAAGGTCGTGGCCCGCTTCTAAAGCGCCGGTTCCAGGTCTTTGCCCGCGGCGTTGGCCGGATAGGCTTGGCACAAGTGGCGCGCCGGTTCTCCACAAAGCGCCGGCAGTGGAACGGCGTTTGCTAAAATGAATCAGTTACCGCCCCATCGACTGCCATCGCCCTATGTCCGACTACCTGCTGATCATGGTTTCACTGGCTGTCGCCAGCATAGGCGTCATCACCTGGCAGCACAGCATCCGCGCTGACCTGATCCGCGCCAGACGGCGCTGGCTGCAGGCCTCGCTGCTGCTGGCCGCCGGCATGCTGGTGGAGGGGAGGCTGTTTGGCTGGGGGCCACTGCAGATGTCGGTAGGGCCCGCCATCACTACCGCCGGCATCACGCTGCAATTGATGGTGATCGCCCGACTGGTCGGCATGCGCCCTCCTGGCTGGCTGTGGCTCGCCGTCGGCGCCTATGCCGGTCTCGACTACTGGATACCGTGGCAGACGCTGCAAATGGCGCTGGATGCGGCAGAAATCCCTGTGCTGTATCTGGCCGCCGCCTGGCTGTATCAGCAGGCCGAACGGCAGGTGTGCCGCAACCGCTTCAGCCCCACTGCCCTGCTCTTCCTGATCGGCGCGCTGTTGTACATCTGGCGCGACGGCGCCGACATGTGGCGGCATCTGCACGGTTTGCCCGCCCTGCCGCATCCACAAGACGGCATGCATCATCTGGCGCTGACCGTCGCTGCAGCGGCACAGGTCTGCGGCGCCGTGGGTTTTCTGAACATCGCCCTGCAGCGGCAAAACAGCCGGCTGCAGGACGCGGCCAATATCGACCCGCTCACCGCCGCCGGCAACCGCCGCGCGCTGCAATACTGGCTGAACACGCTCGATGCCTCGACCCAGCGCGTCTGCGTGGTGATGCTGGATATCGACCACTTCAAATCCATCAACGACCGCTTCGGCCATCCGGTCGGCGACGCGGTGCTGCAAATGCTGGCTGCCGTGCTCAACAACGGCGTGCGCGGAAACGATCTGCTAATCCGCTACGGCGGCGAGGAGTTCTGCCTGGTGATGCCGGATACCTCCGCCGAGGTGGGCTTTGCGGTGGCGGAACGGTTGCGCCAGCAGTTCAACCAGTTGCAGCCGCTGCCGAACCATCCTGAGCTGCGTTGCAGCTTCTCCGCCGGCGTGTGCGAATGGCAGTGCCAGCAACAGGACTTCGCCACCGCGCAACAGAAGGCCGACCAGGCGCTGTATCAGGCCAAGCAGGGCGGACGCAACCAAGTGTGCCGGCTGTGACGTTACTGTCTGCCCTTAAACACGCCATAGCCCTGAACAGCTTGCCCGCTACTCGGCATGCTGTTCGGACAAAGCCTGCGCCAAGCGTTTCACCCCCAGCAGCAGGGCCTCATCCTCCAAATCGGCGTAACACAAGCGGATTCCATGCACGACACTGCCATCGCCGGTGAAATGACTGCCGGCCAATATCTTTACCCCGCGTCGCCGCGCATCCTCCACTAGACGCGCCATATCGATATTCGGGCTCAGCCGCAGCCAGATCGCCAGGCCCCCCGCCGGCAACTCAAAATCGGCCCGGCCATTCAATTCCCGCTGCAACGCCTCCACCAACACCTGCCTCCGGTGCTTATAGACGCGCCATGCCCGACGCACATGGCGCCTCAGCTCGCCGCTATCCATCAATTCCGCCACCGCCTGTTCCGTCACAGGATTGCCCTGGCGATCAATCAGCAGGATGTTGTCGACACAACGCTCGATCAGCGCCGCGGGCGCAAGCACAAAACCTATCCGCAACCCCGGGGCCAACACTTTGGACAACGAGCCGACATAAACCACTCGCCGTCCTCCTGGCAGGCTGGCAAGCGGATACATCGGCCGATGCGTGAAATGGAACTCGTGGTCGTAGTCGTCTTCGATGATGTGGAAGTCATAGCGCTCCGCCAAGGCCAACAACTGCAGCCGTCGCTCCGCCGGCATCATCTTGGTGGTGGGAAACTGGTGGTGTGGCGTCAGATACACCGCCTTCACCGGATAACGGCGGCACAAGGACTCCAGTTCCCCAGGCAACATGCCTTGAGCGTCGCTTGCCGCATCCAGACACTGCGCGCCCTGCGAGCGAAATGCATTGCGCGCCGATGGATAGCTCAAACGGTCCAGCACGACCGCATCGCCGGGTTTCAACAACACCTTGCCGGCCAGATAGATGCCCATCAGGCTGCCGCGCACAAGACAAATATTCTCCAACGTAGCCGACAGGCCCCGCTCCATGGTCAGCATGCGCAACAATGACTGGCGCAGCCCCAGCTCGCCGCGCGGATCGCCATAAGACAAGCGCCCCGACCGGGCGGTTGCGATCAGGGCGCGGCGATAAGCCCGCCCTAGCGCATCGAAAGGAATCAGCCGGGAATCCGGAACATTTTCGGAAAAATCGATCAGATCCGCTTCCGGCATCTGCTCGGCCTGCTGCCGCGACAGGGTGAAGTCCAGTTCAGCCTCCTCGGCCAGCGGCGCCGGCAGCGATGCCGCAACGAACGTGCCGCGCCGCCCCTCCGCCGTTACCCACCCCTGCGCCGCCAACTCGTCGTAGGCCAGCACCACCGTCTTGCGGTTCAAGCTCAGCCTATCCGCCAGTTCCCTGCTACCAGGCAGCGCATCGCCCGGCCTGAGCCTGCCGCGCTGGATCTCGTCCGCCACCTGCTGCGCGATCTGTAGATGCGCTGGCAAGCCGCCTTCACGCCGTATGGTCAGCAACATGGACCAGGGTCTCAGCATGCGTGTCTCCCCGCATCTGGACCAGTCAATTTATAAAAACTGGATGTTTTTACTGGTCCATCACTCTTATAGCATAAGCATGCTTTTGGGAGATATGCATGATGATCGAAACCTATTCTTACCGCTTGCAGGCACTGCACTGGCTAGATGGCGTCACGCTGCGTCTGCTGTTGCGCCCGGAATGCCACCGCGGCTTGTCCATCCAGGCAGGCCAATTCTTCAGCCTGCAACTCCCATCCGGCATCACACGCAGCTACTCCCTGGCCTGCGCTCCGCGCAACGATGGTTGGCTGGAGGCCCACATCCGGCTGCGCGCAGCCGGCCAGGCCAGCGCATGGCTGCGGCATGAAGCGTGTCCTGGTCAGATGCTGACGATTAGCGGTCCCTTCGGCGACTGCGTATGGGAGGCGGAGCAGGCAGCGATAGACCGTGTGGTCATGCTGGCCACCGGCACCGGCATCGCCCCGCTGAAAGCCATGCTGGAATACGCCCACGCGGCGGGATGCCGCACGCCGATCCATCTGTATTGGGGCGGCGCCGAAGATGCCGACCTCTATCTGGCCGAATACTTTGCCAGCCTGGCTCTGCGTTGGCCCTTATTGCGTTTCATCCCCGTCCTGAGCCATGCGCCGGCGGAATGGACCGGCCGCCGCGGCTTTGTGCAAGACGTCGCCGCCGCGGACCATCCCGACCTGAGCGGCGCTCGCGTCTACGCCTGCGGCGCGCCGCGCATGGTGGAGCAGGCACGCACGCTGCTGACCGAGCGCTGCCATCTGCCCGCAGAGCGCTTTCACGCCGATGCCTTCGTCCCTGCGCAAGCGCCTGCCGCCAACCACGGCAATCTGACTGTGCGCTGGCGCCGGCCGCAAGGCGACTGGCTGACAGTACCCGCCGTTGAAGGAGATCCGCTGATAACCGCGCTGGCCGCCGCCGGTCTGGTGCTGCCGGTATGCGGCGGGCAGGCTGCTTGCGGAGCCTGCCGTGTCGCCATCGATTCCAATTGGCTGAGCCAGCTGCCGCAACCTTCTCGACAGGAGCAACGACTGCTGGCCGCGCTGGATGAGCCATCGCCGGCGCATCGCCTGGCCTGTCAGATCAAGCTGAGCACCGAACTGAACGGCCTGTCTCTGGCCGCCCATCGCTGATGTTTACAAGGAGAACCACCATGCAAGAAACCTGTTTGCCGCAAGAAGCCGTTGGCGCGGCTTTCAACCGCGAAACCATGCTGGACGTGCGACGCCGCACACGGGATGCCGTGCGCAAAATTGCATCCCACATTCGTCCCGGCATGCTGGAAGAAGACGCGGTGGAACTGGCTCGCGACGTGTTGGCCGATGCCGGCATGCTGCGGGGTTGGCACGACGTCTACGTGCGCTTTGGCCGCAACACGCTGAAAACCTTTGGCGCGCCATCGGAACCAGGCGTCTATCTTGGCGAAAACGACATTTTCTTCATCGACATCGGTCCGGTATGGAAACAGTGGGAAGGCGACGCTGGCGATACCTTCGTCACCGGCAGCGATCCGGAGCGCGCCCGTTGCGCCGACGATGCGCGCGCCATTTTCCATGAGGTGAGGAGACATTGGCTGAAGGAAGGCTGCAGCGGACGAGAACTATACCGCTACGCCGAAGACTGCGCCCACCATCGCGGCTGGCAATTGAATCTCGACCTGTCTGGCCACAGGCTGGCAGATTTCCCCCATGCCGCCATCCACAATGGCGCATTGGCGGACTTCGACCATGCGCCGAGCGCGCTGCTATGGGTGCTGGAAATCCATATCCGCCATCCCAATGAGGCATATGGCGCTTTTTTTGAAGACATGCTGCTGGACGACAGTCACTACCTGTAAGCGAGACGCGATATGCCCAAATTGTTCTCTTACGGCACGCTGCAACAAGACAATGTGCAGCTCGCCACCTTCGGCCGCCTATTGCGCGGCCGCCCGGCTCAATTAGTCGGCTTCAAGCTGGATAGTCTGGAAATTCGCGATGCCGAAGTGGTGCGCGCCAGCGGCAAGACCCACCATCCCATCGTCCGATTGAGCGAGAATCCGCAAGACTGCGTTGCCGGCAGCGTGTTCGACATCAGCGATGCGGAGCTGGAACAGGCGGACCGCTATGAGGTGGATGATTACCAGCGGGTAGAAGCGCTGCTGGATACGGGCGAACGGGCCTGGGTTTATATCGCCGCTTAGCCGCAAAAGGCCATAGACAAGGGGCGATGGCTTATCCACAACCATCGCCCGTTTCTATTTTTATCCACAGCTTCAGGATTCGCCTTGCTGCAGCAACACCGCCAGCTCGTCCACCGCCTCGCTCCATTCGGCATCATTCTCCAGCGATTGGCGCAGGAAGGCCGCCTGCGCAGGACTCCAGAACGGCGCGTCAGCCAGATTGGACTTGGGCGGCAGCGGATGGCTGGCGATGAAGGCGCGCATCGCCGCCGGATCGTCGGACAAGCCCAGCTGGCGGAACAGGCCGGGCAACAGATGGCTGCTGGTATCCATAGCAGGCTCCTGCGGTGAGGGAGATACGCTCATCGTATACCCAAGCCATCGTGGCGGCATGAAAAAAGCGGCGGTCTGCGCCGCCGCCTGTTGTTCCAGCCATACTTAGACCTTGTCGTACAGCTTGCCGCCGCTCTGCACGAATTCAATGGACTTCGCTTCCATTCCCTTGTGTAAAGCATCCTGCGCGCTGATGCCTTGTTTGGCGGCGAAGTCGCGCACATCCTGCGTGATCTTCATCGAACAGAAGTGCGGGCCGCACATGCTGCAGAAATGCGCGACCTTGGCGCTGTCCTTGGGCAGCGTTTCGTCGTGGAAGTCGCGCGCCTTGTCCGGATCGAGGCCCAGGTTGAACTGGTCTTCCCAGCGGAATTCGAAACGCGCCTTGGACAGCGCGTTGTCGCGGATCTGCGCGCCGGGGTGGCCCTTGGCCAGGTCTGCCGCGTGCGCCGCCAGCTTGTAGGTGATGATGCCTTCCTTCACATCATTCTTGTTGGGCAGGCCCAGGTGTTCCTTCTGCGTCACGTAGCACAGCATCGCGGTGCCGTACCAGCCGATCTGCGCCGCGCCGATGGCCGAGGTGATATGGTCGTAGCCTGGCGCGATGTCGGTGGTCAGCGGCCCCAGGGTGTAGAACGGCGCTTCGCGGCACCATTCCAGCTCCTTGTCCATATTCTCCTTGATCAGCTGCATCGGCACGTGGCCCGGACCTTCGATCATCACTTGCACATCGTGCTTCCAGGCAATCTGCGTCAGCTCGCCCAGCGTCTTCAACTCCGACAGCTGCGCCTCGTCATTGGCGTCCCAGGCGCTGCCGGGACGCAGGCCGTCACCCAGGCTGAAGGCCACGTCATAGGCCTTCATGATTTCGCAGATGTCCTCGAAGTGGGTGTAGAGGAAATTTTCCTGATGATGCGCCAGACACCACTTGGCCATGATGGAACCACCGCGGCTGACGATGCCAGTCATGCGGTTGGCGGTCATCGGCACGTAGGCCAGGCGCACGCCGGCGTGGATGGTGAAGTAGTCGACGCCCTGCTCGGCCTGCTCGATCAACGTGTCCTTGAAGATTTCCCAGGTCAGGTCTTCGGCCTTGCCGTTCACTTTCTCCAGCGCCTGGTAGATCGGCACGGTGCCGATCGGCACCGGCGAGTTGCGCAGAATCCACTCGCGCGTTTCGTGGATGTTCTTGCCGGTGGACAGGTCCATGATGGTGTCGGCGCCCCAGCGTATGCCCCAGGTCATCTTGTCCACTTCTTCGGATATCGACGACGTTACCGCGCTATTGCCGATATTGCCGTTGATCTTCACCAGAAAATTGCGGCCGATGATCATCGGTTCGGATTCCGGGTGGTTGATGTTGGCCGGGATGATGGCGCGGCCGGCGGCCACTTCCTGACGCACGAATTCGGCGGTGATCTCTTCCGGCAGATTGGCGCCGAAGCTGTGGCCCTTGTGCTGGCGCGTCATCAGGTCCAGCAGGCGCTGGTTGCCGGTGGCTTGCAGCGATGCCACATAGGCGCGGCGATTCAGGTTTTCGCGGATGGCGACGAATTCCATCTCCGGCGTGATGATGCCGCGGCGCGCGTAGTGCATCTGGCTGACGTTGCGGCCGGCCTTGGCGCGGCGCGGTTTGCGCTGCAGATTGAAGCGCAGCTCGGCCAGCTTGGGATCGGCCTCGCGGGCGCGTCCGTATTCGCTGGACAAGCCATCCAGTTGCTCGCAATCGCCGCGCTCTGCGATCCAGCCGGCGCGCAGCGGCGCGAGGCCGCTCTGGATGTCTATATTCACCGCCGGATCGCTGTATGGGCCGCTGGTGTCGTAAACGAAGATGGGCGGATTCTGTTCGCCGCCGAACTGGGTCGGCGTGTCGGCCTGGCGGATCTCGCGCATCGGCACTTGAATGTCCGGACGGCTGCCCTGTACATAGATCTTGCGGGAATTCGGCAAAGGCTGGATGGCGGCGGCATCCACCACCATGGCTTGGTTCACGGGCGCGTTCATCGGGCGGGTCTCCAAAAACGATGAAACGGCGCAAGGAGCGATCCGGCGTGGCCGGCTGCGGGCCCGGACGGGCCTGTGAGGGCAGTTGACGCTTCCCTACGCCGGTATTATCCGGGTCAGGTTCCAAGGGTATTTCTCACCCGCGTCCCGCCGCCCGTCACGGCAGACTACACTGGGGTAGCCCTTCGACGGACGCCGGGGGCAGGACCCCTAGCGATGCTGTGAAGGTAAGGCAAATATGGGATAATCGCAAGTTATCGTCATGACCAGAGTCTTGCCGCCGCCGCTGTCTTCCATCCGGCGGAGCGGACTCCCAGCCCTCCGGAGTGTAAGTTGATGGATTTCGAAAAAACCCGTTTCAACATGGTCGAACAGCAGATTCGCCCGTGGGATGTACTGGATCAGACCATTCTGGATCTGCTGTTCCACGTGAAACGCGAGGACTTCGTCGCCGACAGCCAGCGCCAGCTGGCTTTCGTCGATACCGAACTGCCGCTGCCCAACGGCCGCAAGATGTTGCAACCGAAAATGGAAGCGCGCCTGGCCCAGGACGCCGGCATCCAGCCGACCGACAAGATTCTGGAAATCGGCACCGGCAGCGGCTATCTGACCGCGCTGCTGGCCAAGCTGGGCAAGCAGGTGGTCAGCGTCGAAATCGATCCGGCGCAGAAGGAGCGCGCCGCCGCCAATCTGAAAAAAGCCGGCATCGCCAACGTCACCCTGGTTGAGGGCGACGGCGTGCTGGGCCTGCCGGACCAGGCGCCTTACGACGTGATCGTGGTGGGCGGCTCCCTGCCGGTCGTGCCGCAGGAACTGAAGAACCAGCTGGCCGTCGGCGGCCGCCTGATTCTGGTGGTCGGTGATCTGCCGGTGATGAGCTGCAAGCTGATTCAGCGCGAAACCGAAACCAGCTTCCGCGAAACGGCGCTGTTCGAAACCTGTATCGAGCGGCTGCAAAAATTCGAGGCGGTGGAACCCGCCCGTTTCAGCTTCTGATCATGCTGCGCGAAATCACCGCCCCCGCCCTCGCCGCGCAACTGGCAGACCCGCAGGCCAAGCGCCCGGTGCTGCTGGACGTGCGCGAAGGCTGGGAATACCAGCTCGCGCACATCGAAGGCAGCGTGCACATCCCGATGAATCTGATTCCGATCCGGATGAGCGAGCTGCCGGACGACGCCACCATCGTCGCCATCTGCCACCATGGCATGCGCAGCGCCCAGGTGGCGCTGTTCCTGCAGAATGCCGGCTTTGACGATGTGATCAATCTGCAAGGCGGCATCGACGCCTGGTCGACGCAGGTGGATTCTACCGTCGCCCGCTACTAAGCGCGCCGCGCCCGCCAGACGACACCGCCTCCGGGCGGTGTTTTGTTTGGAACGAATCGCGCCGTCCCCATTCCAAGCCTCGTTATCCGCATGACCCGCCGCAAAGAAACCTTATGTCCGCTCTGACTTACCTGTCTCCCGCCCTCGCCCGCGTCCATCCCGCCTGGGAAACCGTACTGCGGCAGCCGGCCATCGCCGCAAAACTGGCCGAAATCGACCGCCAGCTTTGCCAGCAACAACAAGACGGCAAGGCGCTGTTTCCGCCGCCGCCGCAAGTGTTCAACGCGCTGAGCTTCGCCGCGCCGGCCGACGTCAAGGTGGTGATCCTGGGCCAAGACCCCTACCACGGCGACGGCGAGGCGATGGGCCTGTCGTTCTCGGTGCCGGAAGGCGTTCGGGTGCCGCCCAGCTTGCGCAATATCTACAAGGAACTGGCGGCCGACCTCGGCCTGGGCATTCCGGCCAGTGGCGACCTCAGCCACTGGGCGCAACAGGGCGTGCTGCTGCTGAACAGCGTGCTGACCGTCGAGCGCGACAAGGCCGGCAGCCACGGCAAGCTAGGCTGGCAAATGGTCAGCGACGCGCTGATCGACGCCGTCAACCGCGACAACGCGGGCTGCGTCTTTCTGCTGTGGGGCAACTGGGCGCACACCAAGGCCGAACGCATCGACACCAGTCGCCACTTGGTGCTGACCGCCGCCCACCCGTCGCCGCTGTCCGCCAGCCGCGGCTTCCACGGCTGCCGCCACTTCTCCCAGGTCAATGCCTGGCTGATCGCACGCGGCCGCCAGCCGGTGCGCTGGGCGCCCGCCGCCACGCAGAGCAGCCTGTTCTAAACAAGACTGTCCGCTGCGCCACTTTTCGCAGCGGACGGCTTGCCCTAAGCTAGTAGCTCCGCCACTCCTCTCTCTACATCGTGGAAATCTTGCTGCTGCTCGGCCTGGTGCTGTTGAACGCCGTTTTTGCGATGGCCGAAATCGCCATTGTCTCCTCCCGCAAAGTCAGATTGCAGCAAAAGGCCGACGAAGGCCACAAGGGCGCCCGCGCCGCGCTGAAACTGGCCGCCGAACCCACCCGCTTCCTGTCCACCATCCAGATCGGCATCACCTCGATCAGCATCCTGTCCGGCGTCTACGGCGAGGCGGCGCTGTCCGAGCATCTGCGCGGCGCGCTGAGCCACTACGCGCTGCTCGCGCCGTACGCCAAGCCGCTGTCGGTGGCCATCATGGTGCTGTTCATCACCACCCTGTCGCTGATCCTGGGCGAACTGGTGCCGAAGCGGCTGGCGCTCTTGAATCCGGAACGGGTGGCGATGACGCTGGCGCGGCCCATGCTGTTGCTGTCGCGCGCCAGCGGGCCGCTGGTGCAAGTGTTCAGCCGCATCACCGACGGCTTGCTGCGCTTGCTGCGCGCCAAGAAAAGCGACGAGCCGTCCATCACCGAGGACGAGATCCGCACGCTGATGGAACAAGGCGCCGACGAAGGCGTGTTCGACCGCGCCGAACAGGAGCTGGTGGAAAACATTTTCCGGCTGGACAATCGCAAGGTGGCCTCGGTGATGACGCCGCGCAAGGACGTGGTGATCCTCGATCTGGAAGACGGCCCCGAGCAAAACCGCGAAGTATTGCTGCAGCACGCCTTCAGCCACTTCCCGGTGTGCCGCGGCGACACCGACCAGGTCATCGGCATCCTCAACGCCAAGCGGCTGCTGGACCGCCTGCTGACCGGCCAGCCGGTTGATTTTTCCGCCGACCTGGCCCCGCCGCTATACGTGCCGGCCACCTCTTCATTGATGCAGCTGCTGGAGCAGTTCAAGCAGGCGCGCAGCCACAGCGCGCTGGTGGTGGACGAGTACGGCGAGCTGGAAGGCCTGGTATCGATCAACGACGTGATGGAAGCCATCGTCGGCGATATGCAGGCCATTAGCGGCGAAGATGACGAGATTGTGCAGCGAGAGGATGGCAGCTGGCTGGTGGACGGCATGGTGTCGCTGGACAACTTCCGCGAGTTTTTCGAACTGGACAGCAGGCTGCCGGGCGAAGCCGGCGGCAACATCCACACGCTGGGCGGCGTGATGATGTACAAGCTCGGCCGCATTCCCAGCGTCACCGACCGTTTCGAGTGGAACGGCTTCAGCTTTGAAGTGGTCGACATGGATAAAACCCGTGTCGACAAAATCCTGGTGCAACGCCGCCACATGCCGCAACCGGAGTTCGAATCGATATGATTTCGCTCAGCCCCGCATCTTTCCATGCCGCTGACTGGCTGAACCTGCGCACGGCGCTGTGGCCGGACTGCCCGGCCGCTGAACACCAGCAGGAAATCGCCGAACAAACGGCCAATCCCGCACGCTTCGCCGCCTTTGTCGCCCGCGGCGACGACGCGGCAATAGGCCTGCTTGAAGTTGCGATTCGCAACGACTACGTCAACGGCACCAGCCGCTCGCCGGTGGCCTTTGTCGAGGGTATTTACGTCGCGCCATCGCGTCGCCGCGCCGGCGTGGCCGCCCTGTTGCTGGGCGCGGCGCGGGAATGGGCCCGCGCCCGGGACTGCGCCGAACTGGCCTCCGACACCGCCCTGGATAATCTGACGGCGCAAGCCGCCCATCTGGCGCTGGGTTTCGAGGAAACCGAGCGCGTGGTGTTCTACCGGATGGCGCTTTAAGACCCCGTGGCGCGCTTGGTGCCGCCTCAAGCCACCCGCGCCTGTCCAAACGCGCGCAAAGCCGCCCAGCGGCCGCGCAGCCCCCTCCATGGCGACTTACCGCCTTCCGCGCCAGTCCATAAGGAAGCGTCGCCGCTAAAAACTCCCTGCCCTGCGGGTTTGGCGGAGCGCATGCGCGGTCCGCGCCGCAATCGTCAACCACCCCTGGCCATAAACCGACGTTAAGGCCCCTCAGCGCGCCTGGCTCTGCGACAAGCCACCCGTCTCTCCCCCGCTACCTGCCAGGCCGCCCAGGCGCCGTTAAGCAGCCGCCATTGCGGAGGTACGTGGCCGATGCCGGCGTCCACCTCCACCCAATACGGCAAACCGTCCCGCGCGGCTTCGAGTTGGCCATGCCCTTGCAGGCGCAAGGCAGATGAAAAAGCGGATCGGCATGCTGACTTGCAAAAGCTTGTGGATAAAGTGCGCCGCTCAGTCTTGTCGCGGCAGGTCGAGCGCAAAAGTGAGGCCGGTGTTTTTCTGCTGATAGCCGATATGACGGTAAAAAGCATGCGCCTCGACGCGCTGCACACCCGAGCGCAGGCGGATGCGCGGGTAGCCCAAGGACTGCGCCCACTTCTCGCAGGCGGCCAACAAACCCCGGCCGATGCCGAGTCCGCGGCAGGCCGGATCCACCACGATGCCGCCAATCTCGACATAGCTTTCCGCTTCCAGCAGATGGCCGCCGTGGCCATGCAGCCACCCCACCACTTCGCCATGGCGCTCCGCCACCCAGATCTCGTTATCGGGAAACGCGCGCACCGCGGTGTAGCGCCGCGCCAGTTGCTCCGGCGTGGTCGGATAGTCGAGGTCGCCGCATAAACGCGCCACCGCGCGGATATCGGCCTCCGTCATGGGCCGGATGAGGATCTGGTTTGCAGGCATGCCGTCGCTTCCGGAAAAAGACTGATGCTAAGGCAAGCGGCCTGACAAACCAAATGTCATTTACTCAGCCGATGCAGCTCGATCAGCTTGGCGTACTTGATGTAGCTGTTGAAGCAGCCGATGGAGATATGGACCAGCCCGGCCAAGCCGTCCAGAAAACCGCGGCGAACCAGATAGAACTTGAAGAAGCGCAGCAGCGGGCTGAACACCAGCTTGGCGGCGCCCGCCTTTTTGCCGCGGGCGAACAGCTGCTCCGCTTGCAGCGTGGTGTAGCGGTTCTGCTTGGATAAATACCGCGCGATGTCCTCCCCGGACTCGTGCATTAAGTCGCCATCGAGTTTTTCCACAGGGCCTTCACAGATCACGTACTCGTGCACCACGTCGTCGGACCAGCGCGCGCGGCGGCGATCAAACAAACGCAGCGACCAATCCGGATAGCCCTCGCCGTGTTTCAGGAAACGGCCCATGAAACGGTTGCAGCGGGCAAAGCGGTAGGCCGCGGCCTGTGGATTGTCCAGTATCTGATTGATCGATAAGGATAATTCAGGCGACAGATATTCGTCCGCATCCAAACACAACACCCAGTCATGGCTTGCCTGTTCCACGGCAAATTGCTTTTGCGGACCGAATCCCAGCCATTCCTGGTGGATAACTTTTGCCCGATAGGCTGCGGCTATTGCCAATGTGTTATCCGTGCTGCCGGAATCCACAAGCACGATTTCGTCGGCAAAGCCCACGCTCTGCAGACATTGCTCCAGTTGCTGACCTGCATTTTTGGTGATAAGCACCACGCTGATCGCGTATCGCATCTTTTCTATGTTTTCCCATTTATAAAATGAAGAAACTGGTAGAAGTCCCTTCATTGCTGTGGATAACCACTATTTTTCTTTATTTTTCAGTAGTTTGTTATGCATTGAAAACTGTTGTCTACCATGCGCGTCTGTGACTAGCCAGTTGTGGATAACTTTCAGGTTTGCTGCAGACCCTGAGTTATTCACATCGCGGCAAGCAGTTTTGCCCGCTGTCCTGTTAGGCATTTTTTTTGCGACAGACTTGCGCTTCACCAACGGGTTTTCATTAACGCAACTATAAATTGATGAAACTGCTGAAGGTGGGCTTTTTGTGTGGACAAGTGAAAAAAAACCATACTGCTCATGGTCTTGCCCTGTTGATAGCCATGGGATTATTGCAGCGCGCAACGTTCTGGCAGATTGTGGATAAATATGGTCAAACTTATTCACAGCGGCTTATCCACATCTGGTCAGGCCGGATTTTACTTGGTTAACCACAGGCCCGCTCGGGTACAATGCGCGCCATGATGAATGTGCTGATTGTGCGCACCTCGTCGATGGGCGACCTTATCCACACCTGGCCGGCCATCACTGAGTTGAAGACGCACTACCCGAATATCCGGCTGAGTTGGTTGGCGGAAGAAAGCTTTGCCGACATCGCCCGGCTGCACCCGCAGGTGGCGGAGGTGCTGACGCTGCGCTGGCGAAGCTGGCGCAAGCGTTTGCTTCAGCCTGAGGCCTGGCGAGAGGTGCGGGCCTTGAAGCGGCAGCTGCGCGATACCCACTTCGATTTGGTGCTGGACAGCCAGGGTTTGCTGAAGAGCGCGATTCCGGCCAAGTGGGCCGGCGCGCCGCTGGCCGGGCTGGATTGGTCCAGCGCGCGCGAATCGCTGGCCAGCCTGTTTTACGACAAGAAACACACGGTTTCCCGGCAGCTGTCGGCCATCGAGCGCAACCGCCTGCTGTTCGGCCGCTGTTTTGGCTATGCGCCGCAAGGCGCGCCGCAGTTCGGCGTTCGCCCAGGCGAGCGGCCGGCCTGGATGCTGTCCGGCCGTTACGCGGTGCTGCTGCATGCCACCAGCCGCGCTTCCAAGGAATGGCCGGAGGCGCATTGGCTTGAGCTGGGGCGGGCGTTGTCGGCCGGACACGACCTGGTGACGGTGCTGCCCTGGGGAAATGAGCGGGAAAAAGCGCGCGCCGAACGGCTGGCCGCCCAATTGCCTGCCGCGGTGGCGGCGCCGCGGATGAATCTAATCGAGGCTGCCGGATTGCTGGGCCACGCCAGCGCCGTCATCGGCGTCGATACCGGCCTGGCCCACCTGGCCAATGCCTTGAGCGTGCCCCTGGTGGCCATTTACACCGACACCGATCCGCAGCAGACCGGCGTGGTGGAGACGCCCTGGGCGACCAATTTGGGCCATATCGGCCAATGCCCGACGGTGGAAGACGTGCTGGCGGCGCTGCGCGCGCGGCAGGGTTGGCAATGAGCTGGCAGCGCGCGCTGTACAACGGCTTGTTATGGGCGTTGAAGCCGCTGATCCGTCGCTATCTGAAAAAGCGGGCGCGCAAGGCGCCGGCCTACCTGGAGCATTGGGACGAACGTTTCGGCCAGGCGCTGTCGCCCAAGGCTAGCGGCGCGATCTGGATACACGCGGTGTCGGTAGGCGAAACCCGCGCCGCGCAGCCGCTGGTGGCCGCCATCCGCCGTCAATGGCCGGATGCGCCCCTGTTGTTGACGCAGATGACGCCGACCGGCCGCGCCACGGCGGAGCAACTGTATCCGGACGCCGAAGTGCGCTATCTGCCGTATGACTATCCGCGCGCGGCGGCGGATTTTCTGCGCGCTTACCGGCCGCGTTGCGGCGTGCTGATGGAAACCGAAATCTGGCCCAATCTGCTGCATGCCGCCGCCGAGCAAGGGGTGCCGCTGCTGTTGGCCAATGCCAGATTGTCGGATAAATCGCTGAAAGGCTACCGCAAGGCATTGGGGCTGATTCGGCCTGCTGTTCGGAAATTGACTGCCATTACTGCGCAAACCAAAGAAGATGCGGACCGTTTGCGTCAATTGGGCGCGCAAAACGTCATTGTCTGTGGCAGCAGTAAATATGATATTGAAATTGAAAAAGCGCAGTGGCATCTGGCCGGCGCGTTTCACGAGCGCATTGGCCGGCGGCCGGTGCTGCTGTGCGCCAGCACCCGGGACGGCGAGGAAGCGCTGATTCTGGACGCGTGGAGGGAGGCCGGCGGCGCGGTGGGCAACACGCTGTTGGCCCTGGTGCCGCGCCATCCGGAGCGCTGGGACGAGGTGGCGCGGCTGGCGAACGAGCGCGGCTTCAAGCTGCAGCGGCGCAGCGACGATGCAGCCGTGGCCGCCGACACCCAGGTGTGGCTCGGCGACAGCATGGGCGAGATGTTCGGCTACCTGGGCGCTTGCGATGTCGCCTTCATCGGCGGCAGCCTGCTGCCGTTTGGTTGCCACAACCTGATCGAGCCGGCGCTGATGGGCGTGCCGGCGCTGTTTGGACCATCGGTGTTCAATTTTCAGCAGGCCGCCGCCGACTCATTGGCCGCCGGCGCCGGACGGCAGGTGGCCGATGCCGGCGAGCTGGTGTCCACCGCCCTGGCCTTGCTGGCCGATCCGGCGGCTGCCGAAGCCATGCGCGGCGGCGCGGCGCGTTTCCGCGATGCCCACCGCGGCGCCAGCGAACGGATGTTGGCCGTGCTGAAGTCGGTATTGGAGGCGGCGAGCTGAGGAGCCGCTCTTAGACGACAAGGCCGCCTGTCGATTTGGCAAGGCGGCCTTGTCTTTTTGGCTGAGCGCGAGGCTTAGTTGCGGGCGGCCGGCGGATTCAGCGGAAAGGCGAACAGGTCGCGGCGGTAAGTTTCCACAACCAGGCTGAACGGCGTGCCGCCGTCCTTGTACAGCACCGCGCGATGCTGCAGCACCCGCTCCGGGATATCGAGGCTGGATTGACCTGCGGCTGCGGGCAGCGGGCGCGTTTCCCAGCCCTGCGGCAAGGGGGACCACAACAGGCGCGCA
>NZ_JAELTR010000051.1:0-28639 GCF_016428945.1 Chromobacterium sp. ASV23 | reverse complement strand
GCATAGGGGTGATGGCGGTGGGCGTCTGCGCGCTGCTGGCTGCGCTGCATAATCCAGGCAGAGCCGGCGCCAGGGTATGGGCTGGCCTGGTGACGCTGTCCGCGCTGGCTGGCGGCGGGGTGTCGGTGCGCCAGCTGTGGCTGCAAAGCCTGCCGGCGGACCAGGTGCCGCAATGCGGGCCGGGGCTGGAGTTCCTGATGGAGTCTTTCCCCTTGTGGGAGGTGCTGTCCAAGGTGCTGAAGGGCAGCGGCGAGTGCGCGGCGATCCAGGGCCGTTTTCTCGGCATGACCATGCCGTTCTGGGTGGCGGTGTTCTTTGTGGGCGTGATTGTCTGGACGTTGTGGCTGGTGAGCCGTCGCCGCGGCTGATGGTCGGCCCGATTCAATCCTGCAGCGCGGACGCATCGTCCGCGCTTTTTTGCGCGCTGGCGGTCTGCTGCGCCGGATAAAGGCTGACGCGATTGCGGCCGCTGCGTTTGGCTTCGTACAGCGCCTGGTCGGTATGTTCGAATAGCGTGCGGGTGCTGTCCGCCGCGCCTGGAATGCAGGCGCAGACGCCTATGCTGCAACTGACCGTGCCTAGCGGGCTGGCCGAGTGCGGCAATTCCAAGGCCGCCATGTGGCCAAGAAAGCGCTCAGCGGCCGCCATAGCCTGTTGCGCAGTGCCGGGCGTGATCAGCACGCCGAATTCCTCTCCGCCCAAGCGCGCCGTCAACTGGCCTTTCTGGTTGAAGCAATCCCGCAGCGCGCGCGCCACTTTCCGCAAGACTTCGTCGCCGGCGTAATGGCCGTAGTGGTCGTTGTATTTCTTGAAATGGTCGATGTCGAGGATGATTAGCGCCAGCGATTTTTGTTTCTGCCGGTATTGTTCGAAGGCATGGTTGAATGCCTCGTCGAAATGGCGGCGGTTGTGCAGCCGCGTCAGTCCGTCGGTGAAGGCCAGGGAGAACAGCCGGGCCTGGCCGCTGACGTAGCGCAAAGTGCCGCTGAGCAACAGCAGCATGGCCACCACGCTGCCGCCTACCCACAGAGAGGCGAAATAGAGCAGGGCGGCGGAGCTGAGCAGCACCGCGCCGGCGGCCAGCGCATAGCCGGCCAGCAGCTTTGGCGCGCGGAGCCGGCGCGACAATAGCCAGTCGAACAGGCCCAGCAGCAGCGCGCCCAGCAGGCATTCACGCCACAGCGGCATGGGCCGCATCAGCTGATGGTTCAGCAGGCCGTGCACCATATAGGCGTCGATTTCCACGCCGGGCATGCCGGCATTGTTGACCGATACCGGCGTCGGTTGCTGATTGCCCAAGCCGTTGGCGGTCACGCCTATCAGCACGATGCTGTCGTCGAACAAGGCGGCCGGCAGCCGGTTGAGCGCGTCGCTGTACGAAATCAGGTGGAAAGGCTGGGCGCCGCTGCTGAATGGCACCATGACCAGATCGCGCCGCAGCCAGGCCTGGCCGGGGCGAGGGGGCTGGGCCGGGGGGATCGCTCCTCGCTGGCCGCTGGCGACGTCGCGAATGGCTGCCGCGAAGCTAGGGTAGCGCGGCGCGCCTAGCCCGGCTCGCAGATAGACGCGGCGGATCGCGCCATCCTCGTCCCGCTCGTAATCGGTATGGCCGAGTCCGGCCATGGCCCCCACGATGACAGGCAGCGGACGGGTTTCCAGCAGTTGGCCGCTGCGCAATTCCGGAAAAACCGGGCCGACCACTTTGCCGTTGCGGCGAATGGCATTGGCCAGATAGCCGTCCGCTTCGGGATGGTCGCGCGAGGGTTCGGCGATGGCGATATCGAAACCGATTGCGCGCGCGCCGCCCAGCTTGTCCAGCAGTTGGGCATGAAAGGCGCGCGGCCAGGGCCAGCGGCCCAGCTCGGACAGGCTCTTTTCGTCTACGGCGATGACGATGAGGTTCTGTTCGGGGCCGTGAAACGGATTGTTTCTTGTCAGAACGTCATACCACCAGAAATCCAGCCGCCCCAATAATTGGCTGGCGATCAGCAGCAGGCCGAGCAGGGCGAGCAGCAGCGGGGCCGCCCTGCTGTAGCGGGATATCTGGAAGGAGCGCATCGTGTGATTTTACGGCAAAAACACAGTGGAATATCGCTCTTTGGCATGATATTCGCCGTCGCCGTCCACCAGGATGGTGACGATGAAATGGCCGCTTGGCAGGCGCAGCAGCGACCAGGCCGGCTCGGCGGCGCTTTGCTGCCACACGATGCGCTCGGGCGCGTCCGGGCGGGCCAATTGCAGCGTATAGCGCGCGTTGGCCAGCGGGTAGCGCCGCGATTGCAGCTTGCGATCGCCTGGCAGGCCAAGCCTGTACCAGGGGTCGATGCGCACTTCCTGGGTATTGCCGTAGGGTCCGGGCTGTCCCTGCTCATTGAGCGAGGCCAGCCGCCAATACCATTTGCCTTTGTCCGGCACATTGAGGGCGAAGGCGCTCTGTTCCACTCTGCCTTGATGCCAGATGTCGGTGAAGGCGGGATCGCGAGCCACCTGCAGCCAGCCGGGGCGCTCCGGGCTGGCGCTGCTGCCTATCCATAGCGTCTGGGCGCGCTGGCTGGTGCGGCAGCCGTCGTTGAAAACTAGCGGCGGCAGCGGGCTGGCTTGCAGCGTGAAGACGCGGGAGGCGTCGAAACCTTCAATGCCCAGCTCATTGCGCGCGCGCACGGTCAGCAGGTAGCTGCCGTTTTGCGGGAGTTCCGGGTAGAAGCGCGCCGCATCCGTGCTGCGGCTGAATAGCTGCTGCTGGGTTTTCGCATCGGACAGCGTCAGCTGATAGCCCGCTTCGCCATGCTGTTTATGCCATTCCAGCAGCGGCGGGTTGAACGGGCTGGTGGTGATCATGCCTTCCAGTTGCGGCGGCTGGGGCAGGGCTGCCGATTGCTTGCCGTCGCTGCGTCCGCCAAATCCGGCCGGAATGTCCATGCCATCATCGCCGGCTGCCAGGTTGACTTTGCCGCGCAGGACTTCGGCGGCGGTGTCCTTGTCATTCAGGCTGCGTACGCGGAATTCGGTGCCGCGCACGGTGGTGACGGCGGACGGGGTGTAAATCTGATAGCGATTCGGCATCAGCTGCTTGGGCACTACCGCATTGCTGGCGGAGCCGCGATCCAGCTGGTTCAGCGACTGGATGGCGCCGGTGGTCGGGTAGAACACCTGTTTGCCCAGCGTCAGCTGGCTGTTGGCGCCCAGTTGCAGTGTCGAACCGTCTGCAAGGCGCAGCTTGAGGGTGGCGTCCTGGCCGGTGGACAGCCGGGTGCCGGCAACAAGATGCAAGCCGGTCGAGGCTTTCAATGTTTGCCCATCAGGGCCCTGGATGTTGACGGGTCCGGACAGGGCATCAATGGTGACGGCGGATTCGTTATGGCGGGTCCAGCTGTATGGCACTCGCAAACGGCTGCCTGGCGTCAGCCGATAAGGATTGGCGATGCCGTTTTGCTGTTGCAGTTTGGGCACATAGGCCGGGGAAGTCAGGTGTTTGGCTGCGAACGACCATAGCGTGTCCCCGGATTGAACGGTGTATTGCCATGTAGGCTCGTCCGCGCCGGCACTGGCCCAGGCTGCGTGGCTGCTCAGGCACAACGCCAGCAGGGCTGTCTTGTTCATGTGAAATCTCTTGATGTAAATTTTTAAAAGTCTAATAGTATTCCCAGCTACTAAGCATTTTGCAACCTCTATATGCCGATGAAGTGGGGTGGGGTCATGCAGAATGGGGCTGGAAATGCAAAAAGCAGCCCGAAGGCTGCTTTTTGGCATTGGCGGAGTGGACGGGACTCGAACCCGCGACCCCCGGCGTGACAGGCCGGTATTCTAACCAACTGAACTACCACTCCGTGTTTTGGTGGGCGGTACTGGACTCGAACCAGCGACCCCTGCCGTGTGAAGGCAGTGCTCTACCAACTGAGACTAACCGCCCAAAAATCGGTACCGCTTAATGCTGTTGGCGGAGTGGACGGGACTCGAACCCGCGACCCCCGGCGTGACAGGCCGGTATTCTAACCAACTGAACTACCACTCCGCTGTTTGGTGGGCGGTACTGGACTCGAACCAGCGACCCCTGCCGTGTGAAGGCAGTGCTCTACCAACTGAGACTAACCGCCCGAAACTCGGTACTGCTTGATGCTGTTGGCGGAGTGGACGGGACTCGAACCCGCGACCCCCGGCGTGACAGGCCGGTATTCTAACCAACTGAACTACCACTCCAACCGTAAACTTGGTGGGCGTTGACGGAGTCGAACCGCCGACATTCTGCTTGTAAGGCAGACGCTCTACCAACTGAGCTAAACGCCCGATATACGGATACTGCTTTATATTGTTGGCGGAGTGGACGGGACTCGAACCCGCGACCCCCGGCGTGACAGGCCGGTATTCTAACCAACTGAACTACCACTCCAACCGTAAAACTGGTGGGCGTTGACGGAGTCGAACCGCCGACATTCTGCTTGTAAGGCAGACGCTCTACCAACTGAGCTAAACGCCCTGAATTCGTTTCGCTGTGTGCGTTTCAGCGAGGAGGCGAATTAAAGCACAGGGTTTAAGCTTGTGCAAGTAGTCCGCTTGGTTTTTTTTGCCAAAGCCTGTGATTTTGAATATTTGCTCCATTTTTGCATCGTTTTCCTAGTTCTACGGGTGACGGCGAGTTTGCGCCTCATGTATCATGCGGCGATTAGGTTTGACGGATGATGTGAAGAATGAAGCCGACCTTTCTCGATTTTGAGCAGCCGATTGCCGAGCTCGAGAACAAAATAGAAGAGCTGCGGTTCGTGCAGGACGATTCGGTGCTGGATATCTCCGAGGAAATCGCCCGCCTGCAGAAGAAGAGCCTGGAGCTGACCAAGACGCTCTATGCCAAGCTGACCCCGTCGCAGATCGCGATGGTGGCCCGCCATCCGCAGCGACCATACACCCTGGACTATGTGCAGGCCATCTTCACCGACTTTGAAGAGCTGCACGGCGACCGCGCTTTTGCCGACGATGCCGCCATCGTTGGCGGCCTGGCCCGTTTCAACGGCCAGTCCGTGATGGTCATCGGCCAGCAAAAGGGCCGCGACACCAAGGAAAAGATTCGCCGCAATTTCGGCATGCCGCATCCGGAAGGCTATCGCAAGGCGCTGCGCCTGATGAAGCTGGCCGAGAAGTTCGGCATTCCTGTGATGACCTTCGTCGATACCGCAGGCGCCTGGCCTGGCATTGGCGCGGAAGAGCGCAGCCAGTCCGAAGCCATTGGCCGCAACCTGTATGAAATGACTCGCCTGCGCGTGCCCATCATCGTTACCGTGATCGGCGAGGGCGGCTCCGGCGGCGCGTTGGCCATCGCCGTGGGCGACCAAGTCAATATGCTGCAATACGCCACGTATTCGGTGATCTCGCCGGAAGGCTGCGCATCCATCTTGTGGAAGACGGCCGAGCGCGCGTCCGACGCCGCCGAGGCGCTGGGCATCACCGCGCCGCGTTTGAAAACGCTGGGCCTGATCGATCGCGTGGTGACCGAGCCGGTGGGCGGCGCGCATCGCGATCACGCGCAGATGATGACCACGCTGAAGCGCGTGCTGCAGGAAGAACTGAAAGAAGTCCAGAGCAAGCCGCTGGATGAGCTGCTGAAGCAGCGCTTCGACCGCCTGATGAGCTATGGCCGCTTCAAGGAAGACGCAGCCTAAGCTGGCGGACAGCCTGATCAAGCATTGGCCGGACGAATTGTCCGGCCTTTGCGCTTTTGAGCTTGGGCTTTCCGGCGGCTTGGACTCGGTGGCGCTGCTGTCGCTGTTGTGCGCGGCGCGCGAACATCGGCCCGAGTTCGTGTTGTCGGCCGTGCATGTCCATCATGGACTGAGTCCGAACGCCGATGCCTGGGCCGCGCATTGCCAGGCGCTGTGCGATTCGCTGGGCGTGCCGCTGCGCATCGAGCGCGTGCAGGTCAGCGCCGGCGGCGGCGAGAGCCTGGAGGCCGCGGCGCGCGAGGCGCGCTACGCGGCTTATCGTCGCTCCGCCGCGGAGGTCATCGTCCTGGCGCATCATCAGGATGACCAAGCCGAGACTGTGTTGCTGCAGTTGCTGCGCGGCGGCGGCGTCAAGGCGCTGGCGGCCATGCCGGCGCTGCGCGAGTTGCCGCCCGGCAAGCGCTTATGGCGGCCCTTGCTGAATTTCACTCGCCAGCAACTGGAAGACCATGTCCGCGCGCAAGGCCTGGCCTGGGTGGAAGACGAGAGCAATCGCGACAATCGCTACCGCCGTAATCTGCTGCGCAATGAGGTGCTGCCGCGCCTGGCGCGCGCGGTGCCGCATTACCGCAGCCATCTGGCGCGCGTCGCCGCGCTGCAGGCCGATGCGGCGGCCATTTTGGATGAAGTCGCGCGTGAGGATGTGGAACATTGCCGCCATGAGGCGGGTTTGCATCTGGCGAACTGGCTGGCGCTGTCCGCGCCGCGGCAACGCCAGGCCTTGCTGGCCTGGCTGGATGAGCGTGGCTGGCCTGCGCCGGAGCCGGCCGCGCTGCATGAATTCCAGCGCCAGCTGACGCAGGCCGGGGCCGAGGCGTTGCCGATATTGCGGCTGTCTGGCGGGGTGGTGTTCCGCTTCGACGGCGCCATCCAGGCGATGGCCGATCTGCAGCCGCCGGCCGAAGGCAGCCCGCTGCCCGACCTGTCCGGCGGCAAGGCGCTGGATTTGCCCGAGTGGGGCGGCAGGCTGGAGTGGACGTGGCGCGCGCAGGGTTTGCCGGACGCCGCGCTGGCGGCTGGCCTGGCGTTGAAGCCGCGTTGCGGCGGCGAGAAATTGGCATTGACCGTGGGGCGGCGCGAGGTCAAGGATCTGCTGCGCGAGGCTCGGCTGCCGCCTCCGCTGCGCCAGCGCTGGCCCTTGCTGTACGCTGCCGATGGCCAACTGCTGGCGCTGCCGGGCATCGCCGTCGCTGGCGGCGTCGCCACGGGGCCGGGCTGGTGGCCGCTGTGGCGGCTGTCGCCCGGCTGATTCAGCCGCGGGCGGTTTCGAAAGCCGCCTGTCTGTCTACCATTTCCACCTTGTCTCCCAGCGCGCTCAGCGCAATCCCATGCACCATCGCGTCCACTGTGGCGCAGCAATCGCGCAGCACTTTGACCTGGTAAGGATCGGCAGCGCGCGACAGCGCGGTGTGAGTGACGCAGTTCTGCGTCATCATGCCGGCGATCAACAGTTCGTTCGCTTCCAGTTTGCCCAGCAGTTCGCCCAAACCGGTATTGAGAAAGCTGTCGGCGTGCGATTTGACCACCACCGGCGCATCTGGGGCCGCGGCCAGCACCTGCGGATGAATCTGCACGCCCACGCTGTCTTTGACGAAAAACGGCGAGGCGGGATTGGCCGCGATGTGCTGAACCAGAATCACCGGGATGTTTTGCGCATGCGCCTGGGCGATGGCGTCCAGCGTATTGGCCAGCGTCTGTTCGGTATTCCATAGGGGATACTTGCCGCCGGCAAAGTAGTCGTTTTGCAGGTCGATGATCAGCAGGGCGGCGCGCCGTACGGTTTGCATGGAAGTCTCCTGTTTCGGTTTGGGGTGAGGCCATTATCCCTAGCGCATGGCTTGCTCGTGAGTGGCCCGAATGACACAATTCGATCATATCGGGCCATCTTGAGGAAACGTGATGAAAACGCGCAGCGTTGCGGTGCTGGCATTCGATGACATCAGTCCCTTTCACTTGTCCGTGCCGTGCATGGTGTTGGGCGAGCTGGCGGGCGGATTCGAGTTAACAGTCTGCGCGGTGCGGCCGGGCGTCTTGCGCAGCAGCGCCGGCTTCGCCTTGCTGGTCGAGCATGGCTTGGAGGCGCTGCGCGCCGCTGATGTCGTGATCGTGCCTAGCTGGCCCGATCCGGCGCGGCAGGCGGAGCCGGAATTGCTGCAGGCCTTGCGCGACGTGCATGAAGCCGGCGCGCAGCTGGTTGGCCTGTGTCTGGGCGCCTGCGTGCTGGCCGAGGCCGGTTTGCTGGACGGCCGCCGCGCCACCACGCACTGGGGCTATGTCGATGTGTTTGCCAGCCGGTTCCCGGCGGTGCGGCTGGATGCGGACGTGTTGTATGTGGAGGACGGCAGCGTGCTGACCTCAGCCGGCACCGCCGCGGCGATAGATTGCTGCCTGCATATGTTGCGGCAGCGGCAAGGTGTGGAGGAGGCCAATCGCGTGGCGCGGCGCATGGTGGTGGCGCCGCACCGCCAAGGCGGGCAGGCGCAGTTCATCGAGCAGCCCTTGCCGCGCGCCGGGCGCGATGCCCGCTTGGGCGAATTGCTGGACTGGCTGAGGGCGAATCTGCGCGACGCGCACACGCTGGATGGTCTGGCCGCGCGCCTGGCGATGAGCCGCCGCACTTTCTCGCGCCGTTTCCATGCCTTGACCGGCGCCACGCTGGGCGACTGGCTGGCCAGCGAGCGCTTGGCGTTGAGCCAGCGGCTGTTGGAGCGCACCAGCCTGTCGATGGAGGAGGTGGCAGAACAGGCTGGTTTGGGTTCCGCCATGTCATTGCGCAGGCTGTTCCGGCAGAAGCTGGGGGTCTCGCCTGCCGCCTGGCGGCAAGCGTTCCGGGGAGGGCGGGCCAACGGGCAAGGCGGTGAATAGTGAAAATGCTTATGGAATGATTTTTGCTCCTCAATCCCTGTTTTTGTCCTGAGGAGCTCGCCATGCAACTGGATAAAGTCTACGCGCAGAGTCATGGGATGGCATCTGGCTCGAAGCCGGCAAGTTTTGCCGGCAACAACGATGGCAATGCGTTTGCCGGCATGCTGAGCCAGGCTGCTCGGCAATTGGCGGGCAGCGCGCCGACACTGCGTCCCCCGCCGGTTCACGACGGGCCAATGAACGATGAGGACATCAAGTGGATGCTGCCGTCGCGCCAGGCCGTGGCCTTGCATGGCGAGTATGTGCGTCAGCTGCTGGATCAAAAGATGAGCCAGGCCGGCTTGCCCTTGTCGCCGCCGTTTCAGGTGGTCAGCACCGAGGGCGGGAAGATCAAGCTGGCAGGCCAGCGGGCCGATCTGGAGCAGATAGAGCAGCTGTGCAATGACGACAAGGAGCTGGGCAGCGCCATCTGCAACTTGCGGACGATCGCCTCCTCGGTGCCGGAGATGGACGAGGCGGCCGCCTATGTCAGGGCTTGGCAGCAGGCGCGCAATGATGCCGAGCGTATGGCGGTGTTTCGCTATTACTCGGCGAGAATGACTATTCCGGCCAAGGTGGAGACCTGGCTGGGCGGCAATGCCGTCACCGTGAGCGTCAATGGCGAAGTGATGCCGCAGCAGGTCGCGTGAGCGATGCGCCGGCCGCGAGCCTGCGACGAGCGCGGCAGGGCGGCCTAGCCAGCAAAAAGGCCGGGAGCGATCCCGGCCTTGGCTTTGCTGGCAGAGCAGGTTTACAGATCGACCTGCAGGGTGACCGCTGCGCTGCGCGGCGCGCCCAGGTTGTAGCGCACCGTGTCCGCCGCATTGACCTTGGATGAGGTCGGGATGCGGTAGCTGGTGTTGAACATATTGCTGACGTTCAGCTTGAGCGTCGGGTTCTTCAGCACGCCCATATTGCCGAAGCGATAGCCGGCGTCCAGGTCCACCGTGGTGTATTCCGGCACCACTTCGTCGTTGACTAGCGTGGCGAACTGCTTGCCGGTGTGCTTGACGTCGGTGCGGACATACCAGGCGCCCGGCGCGTATTGCAGCGACAGCGCGGCCATCCAGCGCGGGGTCATCGGGAAGTCGTTGCCCTGGGTCTGCAGAACCGTGTTGTTGCCCGAAGCGTCCTTCCAGTTCAGATTGCTCTGAATTTCGCTGTGGTTGCTGGTGAACGAGGCGTAAGCGCTCCATCCTTTGACCGGCACCGTGCCTAGTTCTAGTTCTCCGCCCCAGGTGTGCACGCCGCCCGCGTTGATGTTGACGGATTTCAGTGTGACCGGGTCATAGGAGTTGGCCTGGCGGTTGCTGAAGTCCACATTGAACAGCGAGCCGCTCAACGTCAGGAAGTCGCCCTCCAGGCGATAGCCCAGGTCCGTGTTGACCGAGGTTTCCGGCACCACGTCCGTTGTCAGCACTACCTGGCCATTCACCACTTGCACATTGCCGTTGCTGCTGCTGTAGGCATAGTTGGGGACGGCGCGGTAGTTCTTGGTGACGTTGAAGAATACCTGTTGCTTGGGCGTCAGGTAATAGCGCGCGCCGAAGCTAGGCAGCGTTTCTCGATAAGTCTTGGTGATTTCGTAGTCATAGGCGGCGGCGCAGGTTTTGCTGGAGTTGCCGCAGCCGTCGTTGGCGTGGTTGGTGAAATCGCGCTTGATCTGCGGCGTGCGCAGGCCGGCGTTGACGGCCAGGCGGTCATCCAGGAAGTTGAAGGTGCCGATGGCGAACAGCTGGGTGGAGGTGCTGACGGTATCCCAGTCGCGGTACTGATATACGCTGCCATCCGGCCGGGTGATCAGATTGGACTGCATCCAGACGTCTTGCGGGGAGCCATCGGCGTTGGTCAGGGTTTCCGGACCGGTCTGGATGTGCTGGGCGCGTTCATACCATACGCCAGCCTGCAACAGGTGGTTGCCCCAGCTCTGCTCCATGGTGACGGTGATGCCCGGACGGCGGGTGCGCGTCATGCTGCTGCCGTTGACCACGATGGTGTCCAGGGTGTCGCCATCGCCGTTCAGATCCTTGGCGGCGGTGTCGGTGTGGGTGGCCTTGTTCAGGAAGGCGCTTTCAGACTGCGTCTGCTGGCTGGTGGCGCCGCCATAGCCATACCAGAAGTACGGCTGGATCTTGATGCGGGTATCCGGGCCAAGCTTCAGCACGGCATCGACCTTGGCGATGACGTTTTCGAACGGGTTCTGCTGCAGCTGATAGTAGGCGGGGGTCGGACCGGTTTCCTTCTGCGCGGTGCCGTATTGCGGTGGCAAGTGGCCAGGGATGAACTGTGTAGCGTAGTCATAACCGTAGCCGGTTTGCTGCAACTGCTGCAGCGTCGGCGTGCCGAAGGCGTTGCCTATCTGGCGGTTGTACAGCACGGACGCGTTGATGTAGCCGCCGCTGAAGTCGTAGCGGATGCCGGTGTCGACGTGGTCGCGCTTCATGCCGCCTGCGCCTTTCCACTTATCGGTCTCGCTGTGCGAATAACTGGCGAAGGCGCGAGCTTTGCCATCGGCGAACAAGCCGGTGTCGCCGCGCACATAAGTGCGTTGCAGGCTGTTGCTGCCCAAGGTTTGGGCGAAGCGCACGCGGCGCTCTTTCTCCGGATCGCAGGTGACGAAGCTCATATTGCCGCCGCTGGCGCCCATGTGCGGCGCGTCGGTGTCGCTTGAGCCCTGGGTCACCGAACCCTGGCACAGGTTTTCGATATCGACGAATTCCTGCGGGTAGACCGAATAGCTGCCGGAGTCATTGACTGGCACGCCGTTGATGGTGACGCCGATCTGGTCCGAGTTGAAGCCGCGGATGGTCAGCGCGCCGCCGAACATGCCGGTGTTGTCCTGGCTGGAGGCGTTGACGCCGGGCAGCATATTGATGCCCTGGTAGATGTTGGAGGTGGGGCTTTGCTTCTCCAGCGCGGCCTTGTTGACATCGCTGCGCGCGCGCGTGCCTTCCTGTTGTTGCAGCAATCCCACTCCCAGCTTGTCGCCGGCACCGGTGATGGTGACGGTTTGCAGCTGGGTCTCCTCGGCGAGCGCCGCCTGGCTGGCCAGCGCGGCGAGCACGGCCAGAGTCAAGGGGCGGATATAGGTCTTCTTATTCATTGAATTTCCTGAAATGTAGAGAAATCAATTTTTCATTGGAATGTATTTTCAGCGCAGCCGAAGTCCTGCCGTGAGGCATGGGTCAATACAGCAAGCACTGCAATGGTTGCTTGAGCGTGGTTTTGGCGCGGGGCTGTGTCCGGCTGAGATGGCTTGCGATGGGCGAGAAGAATCGTTACCGGTATGGGTGATTGAACTCGGTTATGGCAAATTGCTCAGCGTGGATTATTTCGCCTTGAAATTATTTTTAAGCGGCAAATCTAGTTCATTGTCATTTCATTTTCAAGAAACAACTATTACAAAAAGAATAAAGAAATATGTCTTTATGTGGAGTTGATTTGCAAAAATAATCAATGAAATAGTGGGTTTCTGACAAAAATGTGGGAATATGTTAATGAAATGTAAGGCTTTGTCGACGGGGTGATGGAAAAGTATGTTGGAATTTATTTTCCAGAATCATGGTTTGGTTGATGAGGCCGGAGGGGGCTGGGCGGCTTGAGCAAGCCGCCGGCGGGAAGGCTTAGAGGGGGAGAGCGCGGATGCCGGCGTCGTCCAGCGCCAGGTAGCCGCCGGTTTCCCCATGCCAGTCCCGGATCACCCAGCGGCTGGAAGCGCCGTGGCGGTGGTGGGCGGGGCGATGGGTGTGGCCGTGGATCAGTGTCGGCCAGTCATGGGCGGCCAGCAATTCGCCTACTGCTTGTTCCGTGACGTCGGAAATGGCGCTCAGGCCGGTCTGCTGCTTGTTCATCTCGCTTTGCTGCCGCGCTTGCCGGGCGATGGCATGACGTTCCGCCAGCGGCCTGGCCAGCATGGCCTGTTGCCATTGCGGGTTGCGGCTGACGGCGCGGAATTGCTGGTAAGCGACGTCATCGGTGCATAGCGCGTCGCCGTGGCACAGCAGAATGCGCTGGCCGTGGGCTTCCATCAGCGTTGGATCGTCCAGCAAGGCCGCGCCGCTGCGTTGCTCGAAGCCGGCGCCCAGCAGGAAGTCGCGGTTGCCGCGCATCACGTATAACGGCGTTTGGGCGGCGAACGCGCGCATCGCGGCCAGCGGCGCTTCCAGATAGGCCGAGTCGTCGTCGTCGCCTACCCAGTATTCGAACAGGTCGCCCAGGATGTACAGCGCCTCGATCCGGCCGCGCCAGGCGGCAAGCGTGTCCAGAAACAGCTGGTTGAGCGCCGGGGTGTCGTCGGCGAGGTGCAGGTCGGAAATGAAATGTATGGCCATGGCTGCTGTGCTATCCGGAGCAAGACAAAGCCGGGGCAGGGCCCCGGCTGGATTTTCGATGCGGACGGTTTAGACGATTTCCGCCTTCTGGATCACCACCGGCTCCACCGGCACGTCCTGGTGCATGCCGGTGCGGCCGGTGCGGACGGTCTTGATGCGGTCCACTACGTCCTGGCCGGCCACCACTTGGCCGAACACGGCGTAGCCCCAGCCTTGGGTGCTCTCGGACTTGAAGTCCAGGAAGTCGTTGTCGGACACATTGATGAAGAACTGGGCCGACGCCGAGTGCGGGTCCATGGTGCGGGCCATGGCGACGGTGTAGGTCTTGTTGGACAGGCCGTTGTTGGCCTCGTTCTGGATCGGGTCGCGCGTCGGCTTCTGGTTCATCTCGGCGTCGAATCCGCCGCCCTGGATCATGAAGCCATTGATCACGCGGTGGAAGATGGTGCCGTCGTAGTGGCCGCTCTTCACGTATTCCTCGAAGTTGGCGGCGGTTTTCGGCGCCATTTCATGGTTCAGTTCCAGGGTGATTTCGCCGAGGTTGGTCGTCAGTTTGATCATTGTGCTTTCCTTTGCGTTGCAGCCGCGCAAGGCGGGCTTACGGTTTGATGGTGACTTTCTGGATGACGATGGGTTCGAACGGAACGTCATCCATGCCGTTCATGCTGCCGGTGCGGGTCTTGGCGATGCGATTGACCACATCCATGCCCTTGGTGACCTTGCCGAACACGGCGTAGCCGGCGCCTTGCGGCGTCGGCGACTTGTAATTGAGGAAGTCGTTGCTGGCGACGTTGATGAAGAACTGCGCGGTGGCGGAGTTCGGGTCAGCCGTGCGCGCCATGGCGATGGTGCCGACATCGTTCTTCAGGCCGTTGCTCGCCTCATTGGCGATGGGCGCGCGGGTGGGTTTCTGGCTCAGCTTGGTGTCGAAGCCGCCGCCCTGGATCATGAAGCCGTCGATCACGCGGTGGAACACCGTGCCGTTGTAGTGGCCGGCCTTGGCGTAGGCGACGAAATTGGCCACGGTCTTGGGCGCCTTGGCCGAATCCAGGGTGATTTCGATATTGCCTTTGTTGGTGGCCATTTCGACGACCGGGGCGGCGAAGGCCAGAACGGGCAGGGCGAATGCGGCCAGGCCGCAGATCAGTTTCTTCATGGTCGGGAGACGTGTCGGCAAGAAAGTCGGGCTGTGATTCTAGCACAGCGCGCGCGGCTGGTTGAGGCCGGCGGCGTGAGGCGGGGGCGGCGCAGTCGCTTAATCTTCGTTAAGGAAGTTGTGTTTTTTCCTTGCCGCGATAGGGATTCGAGTTTAGACTCCACGCCCTAAAAAGATGCAAGCGCTATCTATTTATCATGCTTGCGCCGCTTTGTCCGGCTCTGCCGGCCAATAAGAAGAACGTTTCAGGAACATGATCTCAATGCAATCTTCCTCGCATACCGTCCGACTCCTCTCTATTGCCATTGGCTCCTTGTTTGCCGCCAGCCCGGCGGTCCATGCAGCCGGTTTCCAACTGACCGAGCAGAGCGTGACCGGCATGGGCCGCGCCTACGCCGGCGCCGGCGTGGCCGGCGATGACCTGTCCGCCGTGTTCTACAACCCGGCCGGCATGACCCTGCTGTCCGGCACGCGCGTGCAAGGCGGCCTGACCTACGCGGAAATCGACGCGCCGTTCAGCGGCAGCAATACCAGCGTCAGCCATCTGCCGGGCACGCCTCCTTCCACCGTGACTACGTCTGCCAACGACAATGGCCGCGGCGCGGGCGAAGTGATTCCGAACGGTTACTTGACCCACCAGGTCAACGACCAGCTGTTCCTGGGCCTGGGCGTGACCACGCCGTTTGGCTTGGGCGCAAGCTATAGCGACAACTGGGGCGGCCGCGACAACGGCATCTCCAGCAGCATCATGACGGTGGATATCAATCCGTCGCTGGCTTACAAGCTGAACGACAAGTGGAGCTTTGGCGGCGGCGTTTCCGCCCAGTATGCCAAGGCGGATCTGAAGCAGGGCGCCTATCTGCCCGGCGCCAGCGGCGAGCTCAAGGCCGACAGCTGGGGCTTCGGCTACAACCTAGGCGTGATGTATAGCTATAGCGCCGATACCCGCGTCGGCTTGTCGTATCGCTCCAAGATCCATCACGACGCCAAGGGCGATTACACCAATGCCGGCTTCCCCGCGCCGCTGGGCGGCCTGCTCAATGGCACGTATTCGGGTTCGGCCGAAGTGACCACGCCGGAATGGCTGATGCTGAGCGGCTACAGCAAGCTGAACAGCAAGTTTGCCGTGGGCGCCACCGCGCGCTGGACGCGCTGGAGCCGCTTCGACCAGCTGGTGGTCAAAGGCAGCCCTCAAATTGGTCCGATCGACACCACCACCACCATCAATAACCACTGGAAGAACAGCTGGCTGTTCTCGGTGGGCGGCGATTACTTCTACAGCGACGCGCTGACCCTGCGCGCGGGCCTGGGCTACGAAACCACGCCGGTGCCGAACCCGCAGCACCGCAATGTGCTGATTCCGGATGCCGACCGCATGTGGCTGACCCTGGGCGCCGGCTACCAGATCAGCAAGCAGGCCAGCGTGGACGTGAGCTATGCCTATTTGCGCGCGGTGGGCGACACCAAGATCGACAACACTTCGTATAGCCCGTTCGGCACCTCCAGCCGTCTGCAGGGCGATTACTCCTCGATCAGCGGCCACCTGCTGGGTGTGCAGATGCAGTACCGTTTCTGATCCGGAACCGCATGATCAGACAAAAGGGCACGGCTTATGCCGTGCCCTTTTTTATTTGAAAACGTTGGGAAAAGCCGTCAATGCGCCATGCTCGGCTGGATTCGTTGCGGAGCGTAATGCGGCGTTTCCCGCTCAAGGTTATAGCAGTCCATGCGCCGCATTGGTGGCGAGTAAAGGTGCAGGGTTACCAAGTCTTCTGGCTGTTGATTCGACATTTTATGGATGTCTCTTGCTTGGTTAAGCAAGATGGAGCCGGCTTTGAAATCTTTGGTTTCCGTGGAAATCAATTGGCCTTGCGCTGTGGCGGTGAAGCGTTCCTCGCTCGCCGTCCCTTGAATGACCATGACGCCGCAATGACTGCCGTGATGGTTGTGAATGGAGCTGGACTGCTGGCGATGCCAGCACAACAATAGCAATTCGAAATGCTCATTGCCGTATATCAGGTTGCGGTGGTAATGGCTGCCGCTGAATTTCCAGTAAGGCAGCAGCTCTTCCTGATTGAGCGGCGCATTCTCTAAAAATGTCTGTATTTGTTCCAATCCCAGCTTCTGATTCAGACGGGCCATGCAGGACAGCCAGTAAATCAATCCGCTCGGGTGGCGGGATTGCTCGAATAGGCGCAAGGTTTCCATTTTTCTCTCCTGGAAGGCCGAGCGCTCGGCGCCCGCAATGCTATCGAAATAGCCGGCTATTTTTTATTTGGCTCCGGTAAGATGAATATCGACAGTTTGCGTTAGTACTTTATGCTTGCTTGCGTGTCAGCCCAGGAATCCCGCCGCAGGCTTTTCGATCGTGGGTTTTGGGGCTGGGTCGAGTCCAGCAAAACGTCCCATGCAGCGCCGTTTTTATCAGGCCATATTTTAATTGACCAACATATTGGCGGGGGGCTGTGAAGGATTGGCCAGCCGGGCGGAAGAAAACGCTGGCCAGACTATTTAGATGTGATATTCCAGGCAATCCGCGGCATGAAAGACGCGTTGTTGCTGCGGCTCCAAACCGAACAATTCCATTTTCTTCAGCGGCGGCGAATACAAATGCAGCGTGACCAAATCTGTGCCGCTGGGATGCAGGTTAGCGACTTGATGAATGTCCAGATCTCCGTTGATGACAAGGCTACCTGCCGCCATTTCGCGCGTTTCGCGTGGGCAGACTTGACCGGATGGGTTCTGGACGAACACGGTTTCGGTCGCCACGCCTTCCAGCACCTTGACGCCGCACAGGCTGCCCTTGTGATTGTGGATCTGGCTGCGTTGGCCTGGTCGCCAGCAAAGCAGCAGCAGCTCGAAGTGCTCGTCGATAAAGATGCGATTGCGGCGGTACTGGGTGTCGTCGAATTGGCGGAAGGGGGCGAGGTCGGCATTGGATAGGCTTAGAGAATGATAGAAGCGGCGCATCTGTTCCAGATTCAGCGGGGCGTCTGCGATGGCAAGTTGGCTGATGGATGCGGCGAGACTGGCTGCAAGGGTGTCCAGGGAGGAACGCGGGGCGAAGGCGCGGGTTTGCATCTGCTTCTCCTTGTATGACTGAGCGTGGCGCGGCCCTGTGGGCCATGCCTTGTTATCGGCGCTTTCCCGTAATATTAAATCGATTCATTATGTCGATTTACGTATAAGGATATTCATGGCGCTGTATTGCGCCATTACGCTGCCAGATATAGACGCTGCAAACCATGGCCGGTTCGGCAAAAGGATCAGGAAGGCGGATAGAGCGGCAGCTTCATCGTTTGCTTGATGGCATTCAGCACGATGGTGGACTTGACGCTGCGCACCAGCGACAGCTGCATCAGCTTGTTCATCACGAAAGAAGACAGCGATGGCAGGTCGGGAACCACGATGCGCAGCAGGTAGTCTGCCTCGCCGGCGGCGGCGTAGCACTCCAGCACTTCCGGCAGCGCGTGGATGGACTGCGCGAAATCCAGCAGCGCGGCCTCGTTGTGGCGCTCCAGGCTGACATTGGCGAAGGCCATTACCGATAGGCCGACATGCTCAGGATTCAGCGCCACTTGATAACCCTGAATGATGCCGTCCTGCTCCATCCGCTGGATGCGGCGGCCGATCTGCGATGCCGACAGCGGGATGGCCTGAGCCAGCTTCTGGTGCGTGGCGCGGGCATCCAGCTGCAGCTGCTGCAGGATCAGCATGTCGAAGCGATCTATTTCAATTTTGCGCATTTTGAGCAAATTATGACGTTTAATGCGGTAAGTATGCAAAGAATAAGTTTTTAAGGCAAATTTTGCGGACTTGCCGCATGGCAGCGGGGCTAAACTAGAGTAAACCATCCAATCCGGAGCCCCAGACATGAACGACCGCGCCGACTTTGTGGTGCCCGACATCACCACCCGCAAAAATGTCGGATTGAGCCACGACGCCAACGACTACACCCTGCCGCAGCCGCTGGAGCGCTACACCGCGGAAGACCATGCCACCTGGGCCACGCTGTATCAGCGGCAGAGCAAGCTGTTGCCGGGCCGCGCCTGCGAGGAGTTTCTGCAAGGGTTGCGCGATCTGGAGGTGGACCACGACCGGGTGCCGGATTTTGCAAAGCTGAACGAGAAGCTGATGGCCGCCACCGGCTGGAAGATCGTGGCGGTGCCGGGCCTGATTCCCGATGACGTATTCTTCGAGCACCTGGCCAACCGCCGCTTCCCGGTCACCTGGTGGCTGCGCGAGCCGCACCAGCTGGACTATCTGCAGGAGCCGGACGTGTTCCATGATCTGTTCGGCCATGTGCCGCTGCTGATCAATCCGGTGTTCGCCGATTACCTAGAGGCTTACGGCAAGGGCGGCATCAAGGCCAAGGAACTGGGCGCGCTGCCCATGCTGGCGCGGCTGTACTGGTACACGGTGGAGTTTGGCCTGATCAATACGCCGGCCGGCATGCGCATTTACGGCGCCGGCATCGTGTCCAGCAAGTCGGAATCGATTTACTGCCTGGACAGCGCCAGCCCTAATCGTGTCGGCTTCGATCTGATGCGCATCATGAACACGCGCTACCGCATCGACACATTCCAGAAGACTTATTTCGTCATCGACAGCTTCAAGCAGCTGTTCGACGCCACGGCGCCGGATTTTTCGCCCTTGTACCAGCAACTGGCGGATGCCAAGCCGTGGGGCGCCGGCGAGATCGCGCCGAGCGACGTGGTGATCAATGAAGGCGATCGCCAGGGCTGGGCGGATACCGACGACGTGTGAGCGCGCGCACTTTAAGCCAAGCCCGCCTAGCGCAAGCCAGGCGGGCTTGGTATTTGGCGGCTCAGTGCGTCGCGCCGCCGGCGATTTTCGCGTCTTCCTGCTGCGTCAGCGCGATCTCCACTGCCAGCCGCAGCGCCTGTACACAGTCTTCCAGCTTCATGCTGGGCTGGCCGGGATGGCGCGCAGCCTGCTCCGGCAAAAAGGGGATATGGATGAAGCCGGCGCGCGGACCCGCGCGGTGCAGCAGGCCGTACATCACGTGATTGCAGACGAAGGTGCCGGCGGTTTGCGAGACCGAGGCGGGGATGCCGTTTTCGCGCAGCCCGGCGACGATGGCTTTGATCGGCAGCGTGGAGAAATACGCCGCCGGCCCGTCTGCCGCAATGGCTTGGTCTATCGGCTGCTTGCCGGCGTTGTCGGCGATGCGCGCGTCGTCGACATTGATCGCCACCCGCTCCACGCTGATGTCTGGCCGTCCTCCGGCCTGGCCGACCGCGATCGCCAGCTCGGGCGATAGGGCGTCCAGATGGCGGCACAGTTCCTCCAGCGCCGCGCCGAATACGCAGGGCAACTGGCGGGCCGCGATGCGGGCGCCGGCAATCTCTTGGCCATCGAGGCGGCGCACCGCCTCCCACGACGGGTTGACGCTTTCGCCGCCAAACGGCTCGAAGCCGGTCAATAGCACGGTTTTCATATCGTTTCTCTTTTGCGGGTCCTAACGGAACATCAGCCAGTTCAGCAGCGCAGCGTTGACCGCCAGCAGCGCCAGCGCGGTGGGCACCTGAGCCTTGATCACCGCATGCTTGTCTTCCAGCTCCAGCAGCGCCGCCGGCACGATGTTGAAATTGGCTGCCATCGGCGTCATTAGGGTGCCGCAGTAGCCGGAGAACATGCCGATGGCGGCCATGACTGCAGCGTCGCCGTGATGGCCGCTGACCAGAAACGGAATGCCTATGCCGGCGGTCATCACCGGGAAGGCGGCGAAGGCATTGCCCATGATCATGGTGAACAGCGCCATGCCCAGCACATAGGCCAGCACCGCCACCCAGCGTAGATCCAGCGGCAGGTAGCTAGTGGCGACGTGGGACACCGCCTTGCCCACGCCGGCATCGGCGAATAGCAGGCCGAGCAGGGCCAGCAGCTGCGGCAGCAGCACCGCCCACCCCATGCAGTCCAGCAGGCGGCGCGTCTCGCGCACGCCTTGCGCCGGGGTTTCGCGCGCCAGCCAGCAGGCGGCAGTCAGCGCCGCCAGGCAGGCGATGCCCAGCGCCAGCAGGGTGGTGTTTTTGGGATCAAACAAGGGCATGCCGGCGATCTTGACGTCCTTGGCCCCCACGCTCAGCAGCACGGTCAGCAGCGGCACCAGCAGCGAAGGCAGAAAAGTCTTGCCGCCCAGTCGCTTTACGCTCTGCCGCAGCCGGTCGGCGGCGAGCGGCGCATGTTGGCCGCCCGCCAGGCGGCCGCAGCCGGCGATGGCCACCATCGCCAACACCATGGCGCCGGACAGCTCGGCCGGCAGCAGATCACCGGCCAAAAACAGTGCGCCGAACAGGCCCCAGAACGCTGCGCTGCTGTAGCGGCGCGGATGCTGCCGATCGGTCAGCGTGAAGCCTGCGACGGCCAGCAGTATCACGCCGACCACCCAGTACAGGTATTCGATGTGCAGGATCATGCGTTTTCTCCCTTCAGCTTGGCGGCGGGCAGGCCGTGGCGCAGCAGATTGCGTTCCAGGCGCAGCAGACGGGCGCTATGGATCAGGAAGGCGAACAGCGCGGTGGGAATGCCCCACAGCGCGATGTGCAGCGGTTCGGTGGGAATGCCGTTTTCCTGCAGGAAGGTGTGCATCAGGATCACCGCGCCAAACGCGACGAAGATGTCTTCGCCGAAGAACAGCCCCACGTTATCGGTGGCCGCGCTCATGGCGCGCAGCTTGTCCCTTTGTTCCGGCGTCGGTTCGCCGTGGCGCTGCTCCCAGGCGCCCTCGGTCATCGGCGCCAGGATGGGGCGCACCATTTGCGGGTGGCCGCCGAGGCCGGTCAGACCCAGCGCGGCGGAGATTTCGCGCACCAGCAAATAGACCACCAGCAGGCGGCCGACCGTGGCGTTGCGCATCTTGCGCACCAGCTCGCGCGCCTGTTCGCGCAGGCCATGCCGTTCCATCAGCCCCACCACCGGCAGCACCAACAGCACGATCATGGTCAGATTGCGCGTTTTCATGAAGCCGTGGCCAAACTCGGCCAGCAGCGGTAGCGGCTGGATGCCGGCGGCCAGCCCGGTGACGATGCCGGCGGCGCATACCACCAGCAGCGAGTTGAAGCGCAGCACGAAGCCGATGACGACCACTGCTATGCCTAGCAGCGGCCACAAATTGACAGCCTGATCCATGGTTTCTCCTTGGTTTGAGCATAACGCCGCGCGGTCTTGCCGCCGCGCTGGCGTGAAAAATCGTTAGCCGGCCGTAATGTCTACGCCGGCTTGCTCCAGGTGCCGGCGCAGCAGCCGCGCGAACGGCACGGCATGGCTGCCGTCGCCGTGCAGGCAGATGGTGTCGATGCGCAGGGATACGGCTTCGCCGCTGACGGCCACGATGCGTTGCCGCCGCACCATGTCCTCCACTTGCTTGAGCATCGCCGCGTCGCTGTCCAGCAGCGCGCCGGGCTGGCCGCGGGGCACCAGGCTGCCGTCGGCGCGGTAGCCGCGGTCGGCGAAGCCTTCCTGCCATACGGCCAGGCCTTCGGCGCGGCAGGCTTCGACGAACAGGCTGCCAGCCAGGCCCATGACGCGCAGCCCCGGGTGGAAGTCGCGGATGGCGCGCGCCAGCGTTTGCGCCAGCTCCGGCTCGCGCGCGGCCTGGTTGTACAGCGCGCCGTGCGGTTTGACGTGGGCGAGTTCGCCGCCTTCGGCTCTGACGATGGCTTCCAGCGCGCCCAACTGGTACAGCAGGCCGGCGCGCAGGGTGGCCATAGGCAGCCGCATTTCGCTGCGACCGAAGTTGTCGCGGTCCGGAAAGCTGGGATGGGCGCCGATGGCCACGCCTTTTTCCAGCGCCATCCTGACGGTGGCCTGCATGGTGGCGGCATCGCCGGCGTGCCAGCCGCAGGCGATATTGGCGGAGCTGACGCAGTCGAGAAGCGCGGCGTCGTTGCCGCAGCCTTCGCCCAGGTCGGCGTTCAGGTCAATTTTCATTCAGCAGTCTCTCGATCTTGTTCAGGTAGCGTTGCAATTGCTGATCGGCCAAGCGGGCCTCCTCCAGACTCACTTCGACGAAATGCAGCTGGCTGCCCAGCCTAGCCTGGCCAAGTTGCCACAGGTCGGCCGACGCCACCATGCCCAGACGCGGATAGCCGCCCGTGGCCTGCGCGTCCGCCATCAACACAATGGGTTGGCCATCCGGCGGCAGCTGAATCAAGCCGGGCAGCACGCCGTGCGATGGCATCTCCAAGGGCGCGTTCAACTGTAATGCCGGACCGGACAGGCGGTAACCCATGCGGTTGCTGCTGGGCGTGATCTGCCAGGGCGCATGCCACAGCCGCTCGCGGGCGGATTTGGACAGCAAGCCGAATTCCGGGCCGTGGCAGACGCGGATCTGATTGCCGGGGCGAGGCAGCCACACGCCTTTGCGCGGTCGGATGGGTAGCGGCGCGCCCAAGGGCAGCCGGTCGCCATCGCGCAGGGCGCGGCCGTCCAGCCCGCCGAAGCCCGCCATCAGATCGGTGCTGGTCGATCCCATGACTGGCGGCAACGCGATGCCGCCATCCAGCGCCAGGTAGGCGCGCATGCCGATGCGCGGGGCGTGCAATTGCAATACCTGTCCCGCGCGGAAGGGAGTGCGCCAGCCGGGCCATACCGGCTCGCCATCCAGCGTCGCCTGGCAGTCCGCGCCGGCCAGCGCCAGCATGCCGTCGCGCAGCAGGCGAAAGCTGGCCGGCGGCAGCGTGATTTCCAGCGCGGGGGCGCCGGCCGGGTTGCCCACCAACCGGTTGGCCACGGTCAGCGCCAGCGTGTCCATCGCGCCGGCGCGGCACACGCCTAGGTGGCGCGCGCCGAAGCGGCCCAGATCCTGCACCGTGGTTTGCGGCCCGGCCTTGATCGCTTCCAGCGTCATGCGGCCTCCGCAGGGATGAAACGGACAATGTCGCCCGGTTGCAGCGCGCTGGGCGGTTGCCGCGCGGGGTCGAACAGCACCATGTCGCTATGGCCTATGATTTGCCAGCCGCCCGGGGCGTCCGCCGGATAAATGCCGGTCTGGCTGCCGCCTATCGCCACCGATCCAGCCGGCACCTGCTGCCGCGGCGTGGCGCGGCGCGGCGTAGCCAGGACCGGGTCCAGTCCGCCCAGGTAGGCGAAGCCGGGTTGGAAGCCGAGAAAGAACACCGTGTATTCCACTGCGGTATGGCGCGCGACCACTTGCCGCGAGCTAAGGCCGCAGTGGCGGGCCACCTCTTGCAGGTCCGGCCCGGCGTCGCCGCCGTAATGCACTGGAATTTCCACCACGCGGCCGCCCTGGGCTGCCGGATCGGCCTGCTGCCACAATTTGCGCAGGCGCGCTGGCCAACTGGCCGCCTTGGCGCCGGGCCGCAGCTCAACGGTCAGGTTGTTCATGCCGGGCACGGCTTCGCGGATTTCGTCCCAGTCGCGCAGTTGCTCGGCCAGGCGCCAGATGCGGCGCTGGCTGTCCAGGGTGGCGGGCGGCGGCAATTCCAAGGTAAGTGCCTGGTTGCCTAGCCAGTGTATGACGGGCGATGATGGAGTGGCGTCGGACATGGCTTTGGATTGTGTATGATTTTGGAATAGGATGTAAGGTACACCTTAGCTGCATATAATGCTGCTATGTTGATATCTTCTCGTCAATTTACTGTTGTAAATGATGAATAAAGTGCGCTCGGCGCGATGAGGGAGAGATGGGAATGACAATGGCTTTGCCGAAGATCGTATCCTCGCAGCACTTGGTTTCCGAGCGCAGCCCGGAGCTATCGGAGTTCGAATTCAGCCTGACGGTGGTCAATAACGCTTTCCACCGCTGGATGGTGCGCTGCATGGCGGCGGCGGGCGAGAAGGATATGACCCCGACCGAAGTGCTGCTGGTGCACCACGTCAATCATCGCGGCCGGCAGAAGAAGCTGGCCGACATCTGTTTTGTGCTGAACATGGAAGACACGCACGTGGTGGCGTATGCCCTGAAGAAGCTGGTGAAGATGGGGTATGTGTCCAGCGAGAAGAGCGGCAAGGAGGTGTTGTTCTCCACCACCGAGCGCGGCAAGGATCTATGCGAGCGCTATCGGCAGGTGAGAGAGCAGTGCCTGATGCCGACCTTGAGCGACGGCGGCTTGGCCAATCCGGCGATAGGCGAGATTGCCCAGTTGATGCGCCTGCTGGCCGGCGTATACGATCAGGCCGCCCGCGCCGGCGCTTCGTTCTAGGGGACTGTTTACGACCTTCTGAGTAGCAGGCCCAGGAAGGAGAAATGGACGAACTGCAAGCTGGTATCTGAAGTTGTAGAAGTTCCGACTTTATCTGACAGCCTCCTATTTTGACGCTGCCCGACTGTTCAGATCAATTCAAGCGGTCTGTCTTCTCACTCCTTCGCTATTCCCGTTTTCCATAGGCAATGGTTTGCACGGGTGTTGGACCGCAGCACATCTTGCCTTCAAGGGGGTATCCGTTATTGTAGTAAATCAACAAAGCATCCAGATCGGCCAGAATTTATTGATGTCAGATACAACTTCTCGTGAAACGCCATTTGGTAAAACTCTTGCAGAATCGTTTTGTGGAACTGTTCGCAGATGCCGTTCGTTTGCAGATGTCGCCCCTTGGTCTTGGTATGCTAGATATCGTTTATCGCCAGATACCGCTGGTAATCATAGGTTTCCGGTTTGCTACGATACTCGGTGCTGTGATCTGTCAGCATTTGCAACATGCCATTCTTATCCAGCGCCAACTTGGCCTGCGCCAAAATCTGGCAGTGGACTAGCCCGTCTTCGGCGTAGCGACAGAACCGTACGCCACTAAGATTGCGGGTAACCCATCAAAGGTGTAATGCGAGAACAGGTTGGCTAGTAACGGACTCACGACGCCGCTTTGCGGCGGCCCGCGTATTCGTTCCCGGAGTTTCCCGTCTATGGTCTACATTGGATCTTTTGATCTATCCCTGTGTGCGTGGCCAGGTGCTGGCGCGCGTCTTGTTGCGGGGGCGGGATGTCGTGCACGGAACGCCGGGGTATTGTCTGTGAGTCTTTCGATTAACGCCGAGAATCGGCGAGCGCATGATCTATATGTTTTGATGGGTTTTCAGCTTTTTGGTTGTGAGCGCGGAGCTGTGATGATAGATGGACGGCCATTCGCATGGCGAGATTCACATGCAACTGCGACTAGGCTAGCCAGGAAAGGCTTGATGGTGGAGGTATCCTGGGGATGACGTAGCAGGTTTTCCAGACGAGCCGCGGCAAAGCCGTTCGCTGTCGCATCCTGATACCAAAACCTGCGCCAAAATCGGTTACAATGGCCGATTCGCTATCCTTACCCACAGCCAGAACATGAGCACGGAAAACAACGCGCCGGTTGTCAACAACTTCATTCGCAGCATCATCGACGAGGACTTGGCCACGGGCCGCCGCAGCTCGGTGGTGACGCGCTTCCCGCCGGAGCCGAACGGTTTCGCCCACATCGGCCACGCCAAGGCCATCTGCATCAACTTCGGCCTGGCTGAGGATTACCAGGGCCAGTGCAATCTGCGCATGGACGATACCAATCCGGAGAAAGAGTCGGACGAGTTCGTCGAGGCGTTCAAGCAAGACATCAGCTGGCTGGGCTTCAAGTGGAACGGCGAAGTCCGTTTCGCTTCGGACTATTTCGACCGTCTGTACGATTACGCCGTCGAACTGATCCAGGCCGGCAAAGCCTACGTGGACGACCTGTCCGCCGAGGAAATGCGCCAGTACCGCGGCAGCCTGACCGAACCGGGCAAGAATAGCCCGTACCGCGACCGCACGCCGGAAGAGAATCTGGATCTGTTCACCCGGATGCGCAATGGCGAATTCCCGGACGGCAGCAAGACGCTGCGTCTGAAGATCGATATGGCTTCGCCCAACATCAATCTGCGCGATCCGGCCATCTACCGCATCCGCCGCGTGCATCATCACCGCACAGGCGACAAGTGGTGCATCTACCCGATGTACGACTACACCCATTGCATCTCCGACGCCATCGAGGGCATCACGCATTCGCTGTGCTCGCTGGAGTTCGAAGACCACCGCCCGCTGTACGACTGGGTGCTGGACAACATCAGCATCGATCACCATCCGCAGCAGATCGAATTCTCGCGTCTGGAGCTGTTGTACGCGCTGACTTCCAAGCGCAAGCTGCAGGCGCTGGTGAACGATGGCGTGGTGACGGGCTGGGACGATCCGCGCATGCCCACCATCGCCGGCATGCGCCGCCGTGGCTACAGCCCGGCCGGCATCAAGTTGTTCGCCCAGCGCATCGGCGTGTCGAAGAGCGAAAACATCATCGACATGACCATTCTGGAAGGCGCGGTGCGCGAGACGCTGGAAAACGACTCGCCGCGCGTGATGGCCGTGGTCAATCCGATCAAAGTGACGCTGACCAACTACGACGCCGCCGTCACCGCCAGCCGCAGCGCGCCGTTCCATCCGCATCATCCGGAGTTCGGCGAGCGCGACGTGCCGATCGCGCGCGAGATCTGGATCGAGCGCGACGACTTCGCCGAAGTGCCGCCGCCGAAGTGGCAGCGCCTGACCGCCGGCGGCGAAGTGCGCCTGCGCTACTCCTACGTGATCAAGTGCGAGGAAGTGGTCAAGGACGCCAATGGCGAGATCGTCGAGCTGAAGTGCTCGATCGACCACGATACCCTGGGCAAGAATCCGGAAGGCCGCAAGGTCAAGGGCGTGATCCACTGGGTGTCGGCCGAGCACGCCATCCAGGCCGATGTGCGCTGGTATGATCGCCTGTTCACCGAGTCGCGCCCCGATGCGGTGCGCGGCGAGGATGGCGAATATGTCGACTTCCGCCAGTTCCTGAACCCGGAATCGTTGAAGCTGGTACCGGCCTATGTGGAGGCTTCGGTGCTGCAGGCTGCGCCGGAAACGCGCTTCCAGTTCGAGCGTTTGGGTTACTTCGTGACCGACCGCTACGAGCACCAGCCCGGCGTCAAGGCGGTGTTCAACCGCACCGTGGGCCTGAAGGACAGCTGGAAGTAAGCTGTTTGGCCATCCATCAATGGCGAACCTTCGGGTTCGCCATTTTTGCGTGCAAAGGCGGCTGTGCCGGCCGTCCGGAACAAGGAGAAAAAATGCACATCGCGCTCAAGTCCGTTTCCCTGTCGCTGCTGGCCGCTGGCCTGCTGACCGCCTGCACTACGCCGCCTGGCAAGAACAACTACCTCGACAAAACCTACAAGATCACCATCCTGCACACCAACGACCATCACGGCCGCTTCTGGCCCAACGCCGACGGCGAGTATGGCCTGGCGGCGCAGAAGACTGTGGTGGATAAGGTGCGCGCGGAGGTGAAGGCGGAGGGCGGCTACACCTTGTTGTTGTCCGGCGGCGACGTCAACACTGGCGTGCCGGAGTCCGACCTGCAGGACGCGGAGCCGGATTTCCGCGCGATGAGCCGCATCGGCTACGACGCGATGGCGGTGGGCAACCACGAGTTTGACAAGCCGGTGCCGGTGCTGATGAAGCAGCGCGGCTGGGCGAGCTTCCCCATGTTGTCGGCCAATATCTACCAGGACGGTCACCGGATGTTCGACCCCTACACCATCTTCAATCTGGGCGGGGTCAAGGTTGCGGTGTTGGGCCTGACCACGGACGATACGGCCAAGATGGTCAATCCGGCGCAAATCCAGGGCATCGAGTTCAAGAGCCCGATCGCGGAGGCTGCCAAACTGGTGCCGGAATTGCGCCAGAAGGCCGACATCGTCATTGCCGCCACCCATATGGGCCACTATCCGGACGGCCAGCACGGCGTCAACGCGCCGGGCGACGTGGAGATGGCGCGCGCGGTCAAGGGCATCGATCTGATCGTCGGCGGCCACAGCCAGAACCCGGTGTGCATGAAGGCGGAAAACGTGCGCGACGACGCCTATGTGCCGGGCCAACCTTGCGCGCCGGACCGCCAGAACGGCGCCTGGATCGTGCAGGCGCACGAGTGGGGCAAGTATGTGGGCCGCGCGGATTTCGAATTCAACAACGGCAAGTTCAAGCTGGTGAAGTACCAGCTGATTCCGGTCAATCTGAAAAAAACCGTCGCCACGGCGGATGGCAAGACCGTAAAAGTGCCGTATGCCGAGCTGATTCCGGAGGACGGCAAGCTCCGGACCTTCCTCAAGGCTTATCAGGATAAAGGCCAGCAGGAACTGGGCGTCAAGGTGGGCGAGCTGTCGGCCAAGCTGGAGGGCGACCGCGCGGTGGTGCGCAGCCGCCCCACCAATCTGGGCGTGTTCGTCGGCATGGCCATGATGGACAAGACCAAGGCCGACTTCGCGGTGATCAATTCCGGCGGCATCCGCGATTCGCTGCCGGCCGGCCCCGTCAGCTACCGCGACGTGCTCAAGGTATTCCCGTTCGGCAGCACGCTGGTGTATGTCGATCTGCCGGGCAGCGAGGCGCTGGATTACTTGAAAGCCGCTGCCAGGATGACGCCGGGCGCCGGCGCCTTCGCCCAGTTTGCCGGGGTGAGGCTGAAGGTGGAGCAGGGCGAGCTGCGGCAGGCGCTGATAGGCGGCCAGCCGATTGATCCGTCCAAGACCT